>CAMPKG010000012.1 GCA_946887085.1 uncultured Sphingobacteriales bacterium | reverse complement strand
CTATATGCCTGCGTAAATGTGGTGGCGTTTTGCTCGTTCAACCATTCGGCCTGCACCCGTGCATTCTTGCAAAGCAGTTCCGCGAGGGGATAATAATCCTCTCCTAGCCTTTTAGCAACCAGCTCTAAGCCTTGTTGGGGTTCTTTTTGTGACATTACGTGCAGACAAAACTATCCTACCTGTTTTCATAAAAACATGATCTCAAACATGTTAGACGGTTCCCAGCGATGATCATCGTCATCCAAATACAGGCGGCACCTTACCAAACCGAACAATTGCCCTACATTTATATATCAATGGACCAATTGTCTCAAAAACGGGTGATATCTATAGATATACTAAGAGGCATCGTCATGGTCATCATGGCTCTTGATCACACACGAGACTACTTTACTGATTTTTTTCATAATCCAACTGATCTGCAACATGCTAGCACCGCCATGTTTTTTACAAGGTGGATCACACATTTTTGCGCACCGGTCTTTGTTTTCCTGGCGGGAACCAGCGCATTTTTATCGCTGGGTAAAGGCAAGACGAAGAAAGAAGCTGCCTTGTTCCTGCTGTCCAGGGGACTATGGCTGATAATATTGGAGTTGACGATCGTACGCTTCGGCTGGCAGTTCAATCTCGATTACACACAAGTTTTTGTGCAGGTGATCTGGGCTATCGGCTGGAGCATGATATTCCTTGCGGGGTTGATCTTCCTGCCCAGACCGGCTATACTTACCATCGGGCTGGTGATGATACTTGGCCACAATACGCTCGACAGTATCCGGGCGAGCAGTTTCGGCGAGCATGCAATGTGGTGGAATATTATTCATGAATTCGGTTTCCTGCAATTCGATGGCTGGGGAGCCATGGTCATCTATCCTTTGGTGCCGTGGATAGGCGTGATGGCGACGGGATATTGCTTTGGAGCGCTCTTCCGGCAAGATGAACAAACAAGAAATAAGAACCTGTTAGCTATCGGGTTGTCAGCTATAGGCTTGTTTGTCGTACTCAGATTTACCAACAGCTACGGCGACCCGAATCCATGGTCGGCACAACCTGCCTGGTGGCGTACAGTCCTTTCTTTTATCAACTGCGAGAAATATCCGCCCTCATTACTCTACCTGCTGATGACCATAGGGCCGGCAATAACTATTATGCCAATATTAGAAAAGGCCAATAATGCAGTTGGCAGAAAATTCATCGTATTTGGCCGGGTGCCGATGTTCTATTACATAATGCACATCTATTTAGTTCATACCATGGCTATCATCGTGGCTATGATGAAGGGAATACCCTATCATTACTTCACCGATAACGACAATATCTTCGCGCCCAAACCGGGTTGGGGCTTCGCATTGCCATACGTGTACTTATACTGGATATTGGCTGTCGCTCTTTTGTACCTTCCCTGCAGGTGGTTCATGCGCGTGAAGGCGACCAATAAAAAATGGTGGTTAAGCTACATTTAAAATGAGGGCCGGTAAAATACACCGGCCCTTCATTTATTTTCCGAATTTCTTTTTCAACAAACTGAGCGCATCGTTCATGCCCATACTGGAAATATCTTTCTCTTTTGGTTTGTTGAAATCTCTACGCGGTTGCTGACCTCGTTCTTTACGCGCCGGCGCTTCCTGTGTTTGTTTTATCGAAAGTGCAATGCGCTTGCGCGATAAGTCGACCTCTAAGACTTTTACCGTCACTTTTTGATTCAGCTTCAGCGCTTCGTTAGGATCGGTAATATAGGTGTGGGATATTTCTGACACATGCACTAATCCATCCTGTTTCACGCCGATGTCAACAAACGCACCGAAGCGTGTAATGTTGGTCACAACCCCCGGTACCACCATACCAACAGTTACATCTTCTATGCTGTAAATATTGGCGAACTCAAATTGCTGCGCTTCGCTTCGTGGGTCAAGGCCCGGTTTCTTTAGCTCATTTAGTATATCGCGGACGGTGTGCTCACCAACAGACTCGCTGGTGTAGTTCTTGACGCTCACACTATTGATAAGGTTATCGTTACCGATTAGGTTTTTCACTTCTGTGCCGAGGTCGGACGCGATCTTTGATACCACCTCGTAAGCTTCGGGGTGTACGGCACTTGCATCAAGTGGGTTGTCGCCTTCTTTGATGCGCAGAAAGCCCGCGCATTGCTCGAAAGCTTTGCTGCCTAGGCGAGGTACTTTCAGTAATTGTTTTCTCGACTTAAACTTGCCTATCTCGTTCCTGTAGTTCACGATGTTCTCGGCTATCGAAGGGCCGATGCCACTGACGTAGCTCAGCAGATGTTTGCTTGCCGTATTCAGGTTCACGCCCACAGTATTCACACAGCTTACAACTGTTTGATCAAGACGTTCCTTCAAACGCACCTGGTTCACGTCGTGCTGGTATTGTCCAACGCCTATGCTCTTAGGATCGATCTTCACCAGCTCCGCCAGCGGGTCCATCAATCTGCGGCCAATGCTCACAGCACCACGCACTGTTACATCCTGGTCCGGGAACTCTTCGCGGGCAATTTGTGATGCCGAGTAAATGGAAGCACCATCTTCATTCACCAGGAATATCGGCAGCCCTAAATTCAGTTTCTTAATGAACTGTTCTGTTTCCCGCCCGGCAGTACCGTCGCCAATAGCTATTGTTTGGATATCGTATTGCTGCACCAGCGAGCGGATCGTGTGCTCAGCGCTTATGAGCTTACCGGGCTCATGTATATATATAAGGTCTGTTTTCTTCAGCGTACCTTTCTCATCGAGGCAAACAGTTTTGCAGCCTGTGCGATAACCCGGATCGAGTGCGAGGATGCGCTTGCTGCCAAGTGGAGAGCTTAATAATAATTGGCGCAAGTTCTCTGCAAATACATTTATCGCTTCTTCGTCCGCCTTTGTTTTCAGCGCCATGCGGAATTCGCTCTCGAGGCTTGGCTGCAGTAGCCGGCGATAAGCATCTTTCACCGCTTTCTTCACCTGCTCGCCTGCTTCGTTGCCCGACTTTACATACAGGCGTTCGATCATTGCCAGTGCATCTTCTTCCGCGGGCGCTATCGACATACGCAGTATGCCTTCCATAAAGCCACGCATAACTGCCAGCATACGGTGGGAAGGTATTTTAGCAACAGGCTCTGAGAAATCGAAATAGTCTTTGTACTTCGCGCCTTCTGTTTCTTTATCTGCCAGTACCTTGCTTTGAACGGTGGCCGTATCCTCAAACAGCTTCCGCATCTTCGCACGCACCTGTGCGTCTTCGTTCACGGTCTCCGCAATAATATCGCGGGCGCCCTGCAAAGCATCTTCTGCGGTCTTTACATTCTCGGTAATAAAAGCTGCAGCTTCCGTAAGCGCCACTATATTGCCCTGCTCCATGATCATGGCAGCCAGCGGTTCCAACCCGTTCTCACGCGCAGTTTGTGCTTTTGTTTTACGCTTGGGTTTGTATGGCAGATAGATGTCTTCCAGCTCCGCAAGTGTCGTTGCTTTATCCAGTTTACCCTGCAGCGTCTCGGTCATCTTGCCCTGCTCGGTAATGGTTTTTTCTATGAAGGCTTTGCGCTCTGCAAATTCTTTCTGGAATTTCCCTTCATCCTGTATCGCTTGTATTTGCACCTCATCCAAGGCGCCTGTCTTGTCTTTGCGGTACCGGGCAATGAATGGTATAGTAGCGCCCTCTTCCAGTAATTGAAACACTGCTGCTACCTGTTGTTCCCTTATATTCAGTTTGGAGGCTACGCCTGCTGCATATTCTGTCATGTCTGCTCTTTTTCTTGCGGACTGCGAATGTAAACGGAGGACAGGAAATACAAAAAGAAAATCTGCACTAAAAATATTCACATATCAGGCGTTCATATCTGTCTCCTATCTTTGTTGATACAATGGACCTCCGCGCCGAAATATTAAAAGAACACTCACGTGCCCAGTCGGAAAAAATAGCGAAATGGGTGGGCAGTGATCCTGGGCGCTATGCAGAATTGGCAGAACTGTTCCTGAACGATGAATACCGTGTGTGCCAGCGCGCGGCCTGGGTGTTGAGCGTAGTGTCAGAAAAACACACCGATATTGCCACGCCGCATCTCCCCGCCATGGTGAAGAAAATAAGCGAGCCGGGAGTACCAGTTGCCGTAAAAAGAAATGTTATCCGGATACTGCAATTCGTAGAAATACCGGAAGACCTTCACGGCGACGTTATGAATATTTGTTTTGAATTACTGGGCGACCTGAGAGAAACTATTGCTGTACGAGTATTCTCCTTGACAGTGCTCGCCAGACTGGCAAAAACCTATCCCGATATCCGGCAGGAATTGCGCATTATTATTGAAGACGAACTAAGTCACCAGCCTTCTGCCGCCTTCAAATCCCGTGCTAAAAAACTACTCGCCGACCTTTAACTCCTGGTTGAAGAAAAAATATTTTCAAAAAGGCTGTAACATTTATTCCTGCGTTACGATTAATAATTGTAGCGGCCTCGTAGGGGTTTCTCTTCAGGGCTCCGTTTATAAGATATCAGTCAACATTTTTCTGAAACGAAAAACCACCAAATATTATGAGACAACTACTTACTCTATTGATTGCAGGCATGGCATTCAGCGCGGCTGCCCAGCCACTATTCGAATTTCCCGGCACGGAAAGAACATGGAGCAAACATGTGCAGCAGGCACTGGACAAGAAAGCTCCGTCTGCACAAAAAACCACCGCCGCACACGAACGCATCATCGGCTTTGCCACCTATAATACATTCAGTGGCAAGGAACTGACTGATTCATCCAACTATAAATATTCTCTTGATCGCGGCATTATCTTCAACCCGAACAATATGTTCATCGACGAAGCAAGCATCCTGTTCGATTCCGCAACCCAGTTCAGCGACAATGGTAACGGGCTCGAACTGCAGTATGCATCAAGATCGACTTACGATGGCAGCAACCGCCGGATTACCCTTACCAGCCTGACACCTGTCGGATCGGGAATGGAAAACAATACTGAAGAGCGCCATTCCTACCATTCCAGCGGTACAGTTGCCGTGACTTATGATCTTGTATGGGACGCGGCAAACTCTGTATGGGATACGGCAACCCGTACCGACTATAAATACGATTCACAAAACAATCTTGTAGCTGACAGCACGTATAGCTATATGAGCAGCTCGTGGACAAGCAAAACAGAATATACGATTGACGGGAATGGTAATATCTCGCAAATTGACAACTACGAGTGGAGTGCGGGCTGGGTGCCATCAGGGCGCGAACTTCATACTTTCAATACCGATGACAATATCATCAGGAGCATTTCGCAGGTATATAACGGCACTTTATTTGTCAATAGCAGGCTCGATAGCTTTGCATATAATGCCGGTGCAACCATTTATAATCTCTATGAAAGCCGCACCTGGGACAATGTCGATGCCGAGTGGGTATATGAAAGTCGCGAGATCCGCGTCATCAATTCTTCGAACCGGGTCGCAGTGCAGACCTATAAGAACTTCGATACGCTAACACTTTCATGGCAAGACAATATTACAATCGACTGGACATATACCAGCTTTAATAACCCGGCCATGGGAATTATCACTTTCGACGAATTTGGCGTGGAAGTGGCAGAGGTATATCTCTATTATGAAACCTACTACGACCTGGCGGTAAAGAACGTAAAACAGAATACCGGGAAACTTATCGCGTATCCCAACCCGGCAACCGAGAAGCTGACGTTGTCGTTGCAAACGCCGGTGAGCAATGCAACCATTCAAGTCACCAGCATGGTGGGGCAAACCGTGTTTCGCACCAGGCAGCCTTTCAGCGGAACATCAGCTGAAATACCGGTAAACCATCTGCAACCCGGCACGTACAGGCTTACGGTACATGATGCAAACGGTGAGGTACTTTACAACGAAGCAATAGCGAAACAATAAAGACTCTTCATATCCGCAACCAAATGGATAGCCCCGCTTCTGCGGGGTTTTTCTTTAAATAGATATCAGTGCCAATACGGCCCCGGCAGGGTCCTGTATGCAGGCAAAATCCTTGTTGCCCATCTTTCGTGGTCCGTCGATCACCTTGCCACCCAATTTCAGGCAGCTGTTGACACGGGCCTGCACGTCTTCCACGGCTACATAAACCAGCCATTGCTGCGGGATATTGGCGTTAGAACCGCGGGCATGACATACACCCGCAACGCCGGTTCCTTCCGAGGTTTTCATCACGTAGTCGTCGTATTCACCCATACCGTGAGGCTCAACATCCCAGCCGGCCACCTCCCGGTAAAATTCCTTAAGCTCTGTCGCATTGGGTACGGTAAGGTCCGTCCATACGATATCACCCGGTTTATATTCCATATTTTGATAACTTAAGTAAGAAAAATTGCCAGAAACTTGCAAAATATTAAATAGTTTTCACTTCTGATTTGTCTGTTTTGCCTGTTTCCCTTACCTTTGCAGTCCCAAAATAGGTTCCGGCCATTCTCCTCCGTGTGAATGTCCAGCGTTGCTGCCGGGCTGATGGGATTATTTCTTAACAACATAATTTTTTATGGCAACACAAAACAACCTTCAGAATTACGAGCTGATGGTGATCTTCACGCCGGTTCTGGCAGAAGATGACTTCAAGACTGCTCAGAAGAAGTTTGCAGACTTCATCACACAGAATGGTGGCAAGATCGTTCACCAGGATGCATGGGGCCTCCGTTCACTGGCTTACCCCATTGCAAAAAAGACAACAGGCCTGTACTGGTTACTTTCTTACCAGGCTTCTACAGACGTAAACGCTAAGCTGGAGATCCAAATGAACCGCGATGAGAACATCATGCGTCACATGGTTACCCGTCTTGACAAATACGCGGTAGAGTACAATGCTAAAAAACGTAACAAGCTAGCTGCTGAACCTGCCAACGCTTAATCCTTTAAAACATTCTGAACAATGGCAAAGCAAAACGAAATAAAATTCCTCACCTCTACCCGTGTAGAAAAGCGCCAGAAGAAATACTGCCGCTTCAAGAAAATGGGTATCAGGTATGTAGACTATAAGGACGCTGAGTTCCTGAAAAAATTTCTGAACGATCAAGGTAAGATGCTTCCACGCCGCATCACCGGCAACTCGCTGAAATTCCAGCGCAAAGTAGCCCAGGCAGTGAAGAAAGCTCGCCAAATGGCTCTGTTACCTTATGTTACTGACCTTTTAAAGTAAAATAGCCATGCAAGTAATTCTTATAAAAGACGTAGATAACCTGGGCGCAGCCCATGAGCTGGTACAAGTAAGGCCGGGATATGCCCGCAACTACCTGATACCTCAGAAATATGCTATTGAAGCTAGTGGTTCTAATATGAAAGTATTGGAAGAGCGCCGCAAGCAAAAAGAAAAACGCGAGCAGAAGCTGATGGCAGAGATCGCGAAAGTGACAGAAGTGTTGAAAGCTTCTCCTGTGAAACTGGGCGCTAAGACCGGTACCAGCGGCAAGATCTTCGGTTCTGTTACTTCTATCCAGCTGGCACGCGCTATCCGCGAGCAGAAAGGATACGAGATCGACCGCCGCCGCATCACCCTCCTCGACGATGTTAAAGAGATCGGCATGCATAAAGCATCTATCGATTTCGGTAAGGACAATGTTGTTGAAATGGATTTTGAAGTGGTTGGCGAGTAGTCTGAACCTCAGATTAAACTGATTAATCGAGATAACACTGATAAAGGGGTCACAATTGTGACCCCTTATTTTTTTCTTCTCAAATCAGATTAATCAGTCTAATCTCGATTTCCCGATAGCTATCGGGACTGAGATTCTGACTACTGCTGCGGTTTATCATAATTAAACATCCAGTTCACGCCAAACTTATCGGTACACATACCAAATTTGGCTCCCCAGAAAGTATCCTGTAGCGGCATGGTTACCTGGCCGCCCGTATGCATCGCATTGAAAGCGCGCTCCAAATCGCCGTCTGATTTAAAATCGAGCGCTATTGAAAAATTATCTCCGAAGGTTACGTTGCGCTTCCCGTCGCTGTCAGATGCCATTACCTTGAAGCCCCCGAGGTCGAGGGTGGCATGCATGATCTTGTCCTTTTGCTCGGCAGGGCTATCCATTGGCGCCTCGCCATATGTTTGCATGAACTCGATATTACCGCCGAGGCTTTTGGCGTAAAACTCCAATGCTTCGCGGCAGTTGCCGTTGAACATTAAATAAACTGAGTGCTGACCCATGTTAAAGTTTTTTTTAGTTATAAGTTAATGTCGTTACCAGCCGCATTCGCAGCTAATTTTTTACAATGTTACAGGATAAAAGCGCTTCAAATAAATATGCAATGGGCCAAAAATCGAAAATGATTAATAGCAATATTGTTTCAATTGATAAATAGCATCTTGTAAACCTTCATAGATAATATAGTTTTGTACCTTTGCGGCGCTATGCAAATAGAAGTAATGAAGTCGAAGATCCACAGGGTGAAGGTCACAGAAGCGAACCTTCATTACATCGGTAGCATCACTATCGATGAGAACCTGATGGAAGCCGCTAACCTTATCGAGAACGAAAAGGTGCAGGTGCTGAACATCGACAATGGCGAAAGGCTGGAGACTTATGTGATACGCGGCACCCGCGGCTCAGGAATGATCTGCCTCAATGGCCCCGCTGCCCGCAGGGTATCTGTCGGCGATACTGTTATCGTTATCTCTTACGCTACAATGGACTTCGAGCAGGCAAAGCAGCACAAGCCTGTCATCATCTTCCCTAAGGAAGATAATACGCTCTAATCCGCTATCTTTACCGTTCATGAAGAAACGGACACTGCTTACCATAGCTCAGTACGTTATTTTCCTCGGCCTGGGTATCCTTATTATATACCGCATGTCGAGCAGCATGTCAGACAAGGACAAGGCCGATATGATGGAGTCCATCCGCCAGACAAGGCTTTGGCTGCTGGCGCCAGTGTTAGTTGCCGGTTTTCTCTCTCACTGGTTTCGTGCCCTGCGTTGGAAACTCCTGCTGAAACCGCTTGATATTCATCCCAGTACAACTAATACAACGCTTTCTGTACTTATCGGTTACCTGGTAAATTTATTGCTGCCCCGCATGGGCGAAGTAGCCAAGTGTACTGTGTTAGCCCGCTATGAGCACGTTCCTGCCGACAAGATGGTAGGCACCATTCTCGCCGAACGGGCTTTCGACGTTGCCTGTCTCGTGTTAGTAACGACAGCCGCGTTTGTGTTGCAAGCGGACGTGATCGGCGACTATGCCTCCAGCATATTCGGCAAGCTGGCAGCCAAACGGATATTCTTCATCGGCGGATTAACTGCGTTTGCATTTCTGATACTATTCCTGATATTCCTCGTGCGCCGGCATAAGCAGTCGAAGATCGTGCAGTTCATCATCGGGATGAAGGACGGCGTAACCTCCATATTGAAGATGAAAGACCGGGGCAGGTTCCTTCTTTTTACAATCCTTATCTGGACATTGTACTGGTCACAGGTGCTGCTGGGCTTCTGGGCTATACCTGCTACCGAACACCTCATGTTGCTGGCAGGCTTGGTTGTACTGATCTTTGGTAGCATTGGTATGATCGTTACGCCGGGCGGGCTTGGCGCCTATCCCGCACTTATTGCCGAGATATTGTTCTTTTACGGTATTGACGATGCCGATGGTAAGGCATTCGGGTGGGTGTCATGGGCGGCACAAACAGGCATAGTTTTGGTGCTTGGTATCGGTGCACTGATAATTTTACCTTTGTACAATCGCAACAAACATCACCAGCACCACCACCATGCAGAAACTCCAGTGGATACAGAATAAGATACTTCCTGATTTACTCTCGGTAAGCAGGCATGCGCATATGTGGCGTTCACTGGGCAAGAAGATCGTGTTCACCAATGGTTGTTTTGATATTCTCCATCATGGCCACCTTGACTACCTGGCAAAAGCTGCCGACCATGGTAATATATTGATAGTTGGCGTCAACACAGATGACTCTGTAAAACGTTTGAAGGGTAGCAACCGTCCGCTGAACAATGAACAGGACAGGGCATTTCAATTGGCCTCGCTTCTATGTGTTGATGCTGTTTGCCTTTTCAATGAGGACACGCCTGAAGAACTCATCAAAACAGTTAATCCTCATGTACTTGCAAAAGGCGGCGATTATACCGCCGACCAGATCGCCGGCGCACAGCATGTAAACGCAAACGGCGGAAGAGTGGAGATCATTCCCTTCGTCGATGGCTATTCTACCAGCTCACTCATCGACCGTATTAAGAAATTGTGAATTTTGCGTAAACTGGTGGCACAGTCCTTTTCCGTTGATTACCAGCCATTAGCTTTGTATCGCTAATAATACCGGGACTCAGTGAAATCTGCCAAACATACTATTGCCAGGGATATAAGCTGGCTGTCTTTCAATGCCCGTGTGCTGCAGGAGGCGGAAGATCGCGGCAATCACGTGCACGACAGGCTGCGCTTCCTGGGTATATTTTCCAACAATCTTGATGAGTTTTTCCGGGTGCGTGTGGCTACACTGCATAAAATGACGCTGCTGAAAAAACCGGCGCGTATGCACCTGGAAAGCAACCCCGAAAAAATACTGGAGCAGATACAGCACCAGGTCATTATACAGCAAAATGCTTTCGACCTGATCTATGCGGACATCATACAGGAACTGGAAAAAAAGAATATCCGCATCAAGAATGAGAAACAATTAAGCAAAGCGCAACAGCAATTCGTCACCGAATATTTTGATGAAAAAGTGCGCACGCAGATCATCCCGCTGATGATAGAATCCATTCCGCAAATGCCTTTGCTCCGCGATAAATCTATTTATCTCGCCTGCATGCTCGGCGACGAAAATAATCATGAGGCAAGGCGTTATGCACTGATAGAGATACCTACGATAGTATTGCCACGATTTGTGATCCTGCCGACCGGAGATGAGGGAAAGGATATTATTCTGATCGAGGACATCATCCGCGCCAATCTGCCGCACTTATTCGCCCCGTTTGGCTTCAACAAGTTTGCGGGCTATATCATTAAAGTGACGCGTGACGCAGAACTGGAAATAGACAGCGACCTGAACACAAATGTGATAGAAGAACTGGAGAAAGGATTGAAGAACCGTAAACGCGGACGCGCAACGCGTTTCATATTTGACAGAACGATAGATTATGGCCTGCTCGACTATCTTATCAAACGCCTCAACCTGTCGAAAAAAGACAACCTGATACCGGGCGGGCGAATACACAACTTTAAAGATTTCATGAATTTTCCGGCCTCGGTCTTTACTGACCTGAAGCCACGAAAAAAACCATTCGTACACCCTTTGCTCAGGCAGCCACGCCGTATCATGGACGTGCTCGACGAACGTGATGTGATGCTGCATTTCCCCTATCATTCCTTCGACTCGATGATCGACCTGCTACGCGAGGCCGCTATCGATCCCAATGTGCAGAGCATTAAAATAGCCTTATACCGCCTTGCCAAAGACTCCAAGATCGCTAATGCGCTGATCAATGCTGTGCGTAATGGCAAGCAGGTAACCGTAGTGTTGGAATTGCGAGCGCGTTTTGACGAAGAAGCCAACCTTGCGTGGAAAACACGCTTCGAGGAAGAAGGAGTGAAAGTAGTATTAGGCCTGCCCAATATGAAGGTGCATGCAAAAGTCTGCATTATAAAAAAGCGCGAAAACAATCGTACACGGCAGTACGGCTTTGTCTCAACAGGCAATCTTAATGAATCGACAGCAAGATATTATGCCGACCATTGCCTGTTGACCACGAACAGAAACGTACTTGCAGATATCAACCGCATCTTCAACTTTTTACAGGCAGCAACGCCAAAGGTGGAAAGCCTGAAGAACTGCAAGACATTGCCCGTGTCACCCGTAAGCATGCGTAAAGTATTTACCGACTTCATCAACAAAGAGATAAAGGCAGCCAAGAGGGAAAAGAAAGCATCTATCATCGTGAAACTGAATACATTGACCGACCAGGTACTTATAAACAAGTTATACCTCGCGACCAAAGCAGGTGTAGAAGTGAAATTAGTGGTACGTGGCGCCTGCAGTGCACTGACGCAGCAAAAAGGATTTAAAAAACATATGCGGGCTATCAGCATTGTTGATGAATACCTGGAGCATGGGCGGGTTTTCATTTTCCACAACGATGGGGATCCGAAGGTTTTTATTTCGTCGGCCGACTGGATGGTGCGCAATCTTGATCACCGCGTTGAAGCGGCTTGCCCTATCGACAGTCCTCATATCAAACAAGAACTCATCGATATACTGAATATACAACTTGCCGAAAATGTAAAAGGCCGTATATTAGACAACGAGCAAAGCAATATTTACGTGCAGCGCCATAGTGGCGAACCGGAAATACGCTCGCAAATAGCCATTTACGGATATTTGCAAAAGAAACAGTATAACGATTGATACTTGCCGCTATAGATATAGGATCGAACGCCGCCCGTTTATTGATAGTTGAAGCCGCTGAATACAAAGATGGCGGGGTAGACTTTACCAAGCTCAACCTCCTCCGTATTCCCCTTCGCCTTGGTTTCGATGTATTTGACAAAGGCACCATAACCGAGGCTAAAAGAAAAAAAATGCTGGATACCATCAAGGCATACAAGCTGCTGATGGAGATATACGGAGTGCAGGCTGTGAAAGCCTGTGCTACCTCGGCCATGCGCGACGCAACGAACGGCAAACAGTTACTGGAGGAGATCAAAAAAGAAACCGGCATCGAAGTACATATCATAACTGGCCAGGAAGAGGCCAACATCATCTACGAAACCCATATTGCTGAAAACATGAACGCTGAGAAATCGTACATGTACATAGATGTAGGTGGCGGCAGCACAGAAGTGACCTTGTTCTCAGATAACCGTGTAGTGTTCAAGGAATCATTCAACATAGGTACCATCCGCCTGCTGCACGGCAAGGTGACCGATGAGCAGTGGGAGCATATGAGATGGTATATCAAAACGAATGTGAAAGATTACCAGCCCATTGAAGCCATTGGTAGTGGTGGCAACATCAACAAAGTGTTCTCTATCTCCAAGCGCAAAGAAGGTAAGCCCCTGCCACTTGAGTTGCTCAAAGATTATCACAAAGAATTGAGCAATACTACTGTTGAAGAGCGCATGCACCTCTATCATCTTCGTGCGGACCGTGCAGATGTGATCGTACCTGCCCTGCAGATATACACTTCCATCATGCGCTGGGCCGATGCCGAAGAGATCTATGTTCCCAAGATCGGTCTCGCAGATGGTTTGATAAAAATGCTCTACAAGGAAATGACGGAGAAGAACTGAGCTGCCTTTTTGTCGGTGTGAAGTTTTCGTTGCCTTTTTATTACTTCCTCATTAAGTCTGCTGTCACAAGTCGGAACAACTAAGGTTGCCAATAGCTTTGCTGAAAACAGTCAGTTATGTTTTCAGTCGGAGGATTGTTCATAGCCAGCGGCAGCAAATTTTACAGGTTGTTCGATGTAATGTCTGACAACCTGAAAGAGATATCACAGCTGCTCGTGCAATGCGTCTACGCAAGGGATAGCAGGGTGTTAAAAGAACATCTCGACAGGCTGGTGAAATTCAAACGCGAGAACGAACTGGTAACACATAAGATAGCAGTGGAACTGGGAAAAAACTTTATTACTCCGTTCGACCGCGAGGACATACACCATCTTTCCACCTCACTGGGCAGTATCACCGGCCTGGTATGGAATATCAGCAAGCAGATAAAAACCTACGATCTGGCCCAGTCCGACAAAGTGGTGCAAATAGTTGCGGAGCAGCACTTCAAATTCACGAAACGCCTGATACAAACAGTGCACGAGTTGAAGAACACCAAGAATCTTACGCAGATGATCCGGGATTGCGACGAAATGCGTGCAATACTTACCAGATCAGATGATATGATAGACAGCGCAGTTTCAAGATTGCTAACTAACCCGCAAGACCCGTACACCGCCATCAAGAAAACAGATCAGTACGATCTGCTGCACCATCTCTGCGACAAATGCCACAATGCGGTTAACGCTATCGAATCGATCATTATCAAGTACAGCTAACATCACCGGACGATGCTTAGCTTACCCGATCTGACGGGCCTACCTTTACCATCATCTACACGATAAAAATAAGAGCCCGCAGGCAGCGCTGAGATATCGATACGTGCATTGCCTTTAACAGGACGTTCCAGCATCTTTTTACCGTCTGCCGTATGCAGAAACAATATAAAATTGTCGTTTGAAGGCGTAAGCACTGTCAAATGGTCGTTTGCCGGGTTTGGAAAAACTTCGATGTTGGCGATTTGGTCTACATCGTCGATGCCGACAAACCTAATGTAATTTAACTGTATGCTATCCAGCATCCATCCATCGCGTGGTTGCGTGCTGGTATCCGTAACAAACGTAAAACGGAAAGTGCTGGTTTGATGTGGTCCCAACCCATACTGAACTGGTAATGTAACCTTGGTCCACGCAACCGATGCTCCGGTATTGATCCCCACAGTATCCCAGGTTACCCCATATTGTCGTTCTTCGACATAGCCACGATCACCAACCTCAAAATCCTGTTTATTCCAATACGTCATATTGTCAAGCAAAAAAAGAGTATCGTCAACGGTTATTTTATTTCGAACCTCTAAAACACAAACCGAGGTGTCATTGGGCCCGCAGGCATTTGTCGTATCGGTTACTAATGCTCTTGTGCCGGAAAGAGCCAGATTGAACACAGATTTTTGTGGAATTCCTATCTGCCATGTGTTGTTGGCCGCTGTATCAATGGTTAGCTTTCGCAACGAATGCTGATAGTCCAGTGTGTCGAAATTCAGCCAAAAAGTTCTTTTAGTCAACACCTGGCAATTAGCAGAAAAAACAAACAACGAACAGAGAATAGTAATTAGTGGTTTCATAGGTGGTAAATTTCATATTAAAGTTACTCAATTAAATCCTTGCCCGTTAACACTTTTTCCGGTCGCCGGGACTTAACTTCGCCAGCAAATCCACTCTTATATGATTAAATTTACTAAAGCCCTATTCGTGGCTATGGCCCTGGGCACTGCTGTGCAGGCACAGGAAGTGACCCTCGAAGGGATGACCGCACGCGGTTTCACCGGCGTTCGTTCTATCGATGGCCAGTTTTACTACACCATGTATTTTGGTGAGAAATCTGAGACCAAAGGCATGGCCAACTTCGTACTCGCCTTGTACGATGCCGACCTGAAACCGGTAAAAACTACGGAGATCGAGATACCGAAGGACTCCCGCCTTGCAGGTTCTAACTTCAACGGCAAGTATTTCATGTTCATGTTCTCCGATCTGGCGCACAGTAAGCGTACTACTGTTACGCTGGACAAAGACGGCAACGTGATCAAAAACTCAACTGAAGAGAAAGTACGCGCTGCGCTCTTGACCCCTGATAGCGATCCCGAGATACAACCATTGAATGGCGAAGAGTTCATAGTGATACGTGCTGAGCGCGAAAAGAAAGTAGGCTTTGAAGTAGCCCGCATGGACAAAGACCTCAACGTAAAATGGACGAAATCTTTCTTCCCTGAAAAAGGCAACCTGAGCGTAGAAGACAGCCGCATGAAATTTGGTAACCATCTCTACATTCTTACCAAATGGAAGGAAACAATGATGGGGGCTAAACATACCTACGCTGTGCAATCGATGAATCTTGAGAATGGTGATGTGCTGTATACTACCGAAATAAAAGACGAAGATGACGGCGGTTTCCCAAGCTTCATCCGCGTGAACGAAGATGGTAGCGTTGTAACAGGCGGTATGTACTTCAAAAACGGAAAGTATGACGAGAAAAATTCTGATGGCCTGTTCTTCACCGTATTGAATGCAGATGGTAAGATCACCAAAATGAGCAAGACAACCTGGAAGAAAGTAAAAGACCAGATCAAAGGCGATTTCTCAAGCGCGCTGTTTGGCGGCAAAACCAAAGTACTGGTTGAAGACCTGGTGCAGAAAAAAGATGGCGGCTATGTAGTGATCAGCGAAACCTTCCGCAAAGGAGCTGCTGATGAAACAGGCGCAGGAGCTGTTACTAAACTCGGCAAGCTTGGCGGCATGGGTGGTGGTTCTTCATCCAACAGCAACCCTGATGATAAAGGCTTCACCGTTATGGACTTCGCTATGTTCAACTTTGATGCCAACGGCGAGCTGACAGGTATCGACAAGATCGAGAAACCAACCAAAGAAGCCATCATCAAAGGCAGCCTTGCTGATGAAAGCGGACTGGCGCTGGCGCAGAACCTGCACAAGCGCAAATTCTTCAGCTACCGCAACACTATCGAAGTAAATGGCAAGCAGTACATCATGTACAAAAACCTCGATGGCTACAAAACAAAAGCATACTTCCTGCCCCTGGGTGCTACTTCAACAGAAGGCATCGCCAGCATAGATATGGACAAATGGATGCCGGAAGGCGTGAACAAAATGGGCAAGATCGCTAAATGGACAGGCGATGGTATGAAAGCTACGTTCGGTGATGAAGGTCCGTTTGACGAAACAAACACTGAGCTGTACAAGAACGTAATACCTGCAAAACCGGGACACGTATTGTTGTACCAGGTTTACAATGGCAAAATGAGCATCTGGGTGCAGGAGATACCCGGTAGCTAGTTTAAATAACAGATAATAAAAGACCTCCCGCCGCAGCGGGAGGTTTTTTTATTGTGTACATATCAATCTCTTAACGGCTATCTGTATGCCGTCATCATTCCGTATATGAGCGAAGTAAACCCCTGCCGGCAAGCCGGTTAGTTCGATCAGGTTATTGCCTTTGTGTAACCGCTGTTCCATTTTCATCCTCCCCTGCACATCATAAAATGTCAACGTACCTGCGCCATCTGCCAGCACATTCACATACCCTCTAGACGGATTAGGATACAGCAACACATCATCGTGCGCTGCTTTAACAGTAGCCAACGCCATGGGTTCATCGCAGGCAGGGAAGGTATCTGTGGACTTGGGTATTGCAGAGACACCATATTTATATAGCGTATCCATTATCTGCATGGGGTTACTCTTCGCTTCACCGTTCATTAGCATTATTACACCGGTCTTCGTGCTGTAGTTGAAATACATGGCAGCAGTTGCACCCCACATGCCACCGTCCTGCCCCCATATCCGATCACCGTTACCGGCCATCCTGCTGTAAAACCCCAGCCCCTGGGAGGCCGATGGAGCATAAGGCTGCATCATTTGCACAACGGTGGCGCTGTCTAATATCCTTTCGTCCCGGTACTTGCCATACGCCATATACATACCCATAAAACGGGCCATGGCTGTTACGCTGCTCCGGAGCATTACTGCCGGATAGCCCGGGCAACCATAGAGCCCATTATCCACGTAATTACTTCCATCCCAGCTATACGGCCGCGCTATTATTGTCGTGTCGGCAATATCTGAAAGGAAATATGCGGTATTCTTCATACACAGTTTACGGAAGATAGCCGTATCGCTATAATGACTAAACTGGTCGCCGGTCAGCTGTTCCACTATATAGGCTGCCAGCACCATCGACATGTTGCTAAACTGCCATTGAGTGCCCGGCTTACTTGTAGTGAAATTCTGGGATGCGTTATAATATATCCCCCCTGAGTGAAAATAGTTCCGCGCCAGGCTATCCAGCGATACAGGACAATCGCCCGGCACGGTCAGGTTCGACAAACCAACCATATTATCATCGATGGACGCAGTATGTGTCAGCAGCATACGGGTAGTAATGCTGTCATTAGTATAATGGGGATGTATGAGCTGGAAAGGGAGATAATTACTTACATCGATATCAAGGTTCAAAATGCCCTTCTCCCAAAGCTGCATTACAGCAGTGGCAATGACCATGTCGGAAGCCGACGACAGCAGGAATAACCTCTGCCTGTCCATAGGCACATTGCCTGCTATATTGGCATGACCAATGCTGCGGCTGTACAGCCAGTGGCCATCTTTGACAACCACCATGCTCGCACCCGGGATCTTCCCGGCGTCAAGAATACTTTTTATATAGCTGTCGGCGGGCTGTGCAAGAACGAGTACCGACTGTATCAGCAGTACGATACAAAGAAGTAGTTTCTTCATCTGAAAATTTTTAAAAGGTTTGGTGAATGCACAGCCGTTCCCGACAGCATCGTATGATGCCGGCAGGTACGCTGCGCTATGTTGTGGGATTAATTTAAGTGCGTGTCTGCGCGTTCCGCATTGGCTACAAAAAGCTGAAGCTGCGTAATATTATTGAGTGCAAACAGATTGCTGAAAAAATTCTGGCGAGCAAACATATCGTCCAGTATGGTATTGGAAACCGGTATCTGACTGTCTTTATGCAGGTCGTTATATTCGTTTACCCGCTTTTTCAGTTGCATCAACAGGTCATGTCCGGTACCATCTGCCAGTACACTGCTCTCAGGGCCGGTTTCCCGTATTGTGCGCGGATCGAAATCCGCAGATATCTGCTTAAAGCCCATATCCCGCAGTATCAGTCCTTTCATCTGTGCGCAAATATTCTGGATATCTTTCGCCACAGCATCATCCGATGCAGCAGCATCGTATTGCATCTGTGCCAGCAACTGCTCGCTTTGCAGATAGCTAAACACCTTAGCTTCCACATGCGGCGAAGGCCGGATGGCCGTCAACGTAAACTGTACGCCCAGCACACCAAACATAATGATAGTGGTGATGATTGTATTGAGTTTGGTTTCAGGCTTGCGGATACCATTGAAAAAATACAGAGGCAGCAGGATGAATACACAAATAATAAGCGTACTGAACCACATGATGCGTGCCCCCGGCCAATGCTGCACCAGGAACATGGCGGAAAGCACGTATAGCATGCCGACTACGGTTACCAGTGCCAGCAGTATCTTATTACCGGCGGAACCTGCTTCTTTGGTTTTCAGGGCAAATACCAGCGGTAAAAAAACAAGGCTGAATACCACCATGCCCGAAACGAGCAGAACTGCGGCGCCGGGCCAGTGCATGATCTTGAAAAAAGAACCTGTAAAGAATGCGAAAGCGGAAAAGGTTCCGCTGATGATCATTGACCTTTTCATTCCATAGTAGTTTTTGAAGGTTAACAAATTGACGGTCTCTTCCTCTATCTCCTTCAGCTCTTTCTTATAAAAGCGCTGAATGGTTTGCTGATAGAGGCGCTCGAAGTCGCCATCTGCTTCGAGCTCCTGCTCCAGTATGCAGCAGATATGATCGAGGAGGTTATACTGCAGGTCCTCCATCTCAACGCCACGACGTCTTATGTCGCTGAGAATATGATCTATCTGTTTATCACTAAGCAGGTACATTAAGCCATTCGTGGTTTTATGTCCAGCAAAAATCTCATCGTTTCCATGAATTCGGCCAGCTCGCTTACGCGCTCCTTAGCCTTCGATTTACCACTCGGGCTGAGGCTATAGTATTTGCGCACGCGTTTGCCTATATATTCCGTTTCCGTTGTCAGCAGGCCTTCGCTCTCCAGCGCATGCAGCGTGGGATACAAAGCGCCTTCGGTTATCTGTATCTTATCGAAGGTGAGCTCTTTTACGCGCTGCGTTATCTCGTAGCCGTACATTTTCTTATTGTCGGCCAGCAGCTTCAGCACTATGGTTTTCAGCGTGCCTTTTATCAGTTCAGAAGAGAATATCATGTCAATATCTTAATTACCTAAGACAAAGATACATAAGATTCCGATGTATCAAAATTATTTTTTAAATAAGCTCCTTAAGCCAGCACGGATCCGCAGGCAATGGCATAGTTTTTCTGCCGATCTGGTGCCGCAAACCTGATACGTATCAATATGGAATATGGCTAAGGTCCTTACAGAGAACTCTGTACGCTTTCTAGCGTCCTACATAAATAATTCGTCTCCAACAGGTTTTGAGATGCAAGGGCAAAAATTGTGGCTGGGCTATATCAAACCTTTCACAGGCGAACATTTCCAGGATACTTATGCCAATACTGTTGCTATCGTCAATCCTTCAGCCGATATCAAGATAGTTCTGGAAGCGCATGCGGATGAGATCTCATGGCTGGTTAACTATATAGATGAGAAGGGTTTTATTCACGTATTGCCAAATGGCGGTTCCGATCCTATGGTAGCTCCGGGCAAGCGGGTAACTATCCATTCTGACGAAGGACTGGTAAACGGAGTATTCGGGTGGCCGGCTATTCATATCCGCGCCGATATTCAAGATCTTTATCCCGACCAACACCATCTATTCGTTGACGCCGGCTTCGCGAGCAAGCAGGAAGCCCTCGATAAAGGTGTGCGTGTGGGCAATATCATTACCTATCTCGATGGTTTCTCCATTTTAAACGAACGCTATTTCCTCGGCAGGGCGCTCGATAACCGGATAGGAGGATTGATCATAGCCGAAGTTGCGAGGATCATCCATGAGCAAAAGATCAAACTTCCTTACTGCCTCATGTTCGTAAATGCAGTACAGGAAGAGGTGGGATTATACGGTGCTAAGATGATAGGTGAAAGGCTGCGCCCCGACATTGCCATTGTTACAGATGTAACGCACGACACGAATACACCATTCATCAAAATGCAGCGTCATGGCGAAACCATCTGCGGCAAAGGGCCGGTATTGGCCGTGGCTCCCGCAGTGCACAAACAATTCCTGGAGCACATAAAAAACTGCGCACGCAAAGCAGGCATTCTCTACCAATTGGTTGCCATTTCGCGCGAAACAGGTACCGATGCTGACGCAATCGCACTTTCACGCGGGGGCATCTGCTCCGCGCTCATCTCCCCTCCGCTACGTTACATGCATACACCGGTTGAGATCGTGCACAGGGATGATGTGGAAAACTCCATCCTGCTGATACTGGAAACGCTGAAAAAACTCGAACCTGAAAAACTTAGCCTTGCCCGCTCCATTCCTTTTTATACTGAAACGCAGCTTAACAAGAAAACAAACGGCTCATGAAGACAAGATCCATCTGGGAAGGTACAGCAGCAGAATTACCAGGATATCCCGTTCTTAACGGCGATCACCAATGCGATGTAGTGATCATCGGCGGCGGCATTACCGGGTTGACCGCAGCATTGCTTTTATCGAATGCAGGAAAAGATGTGATATTGCTGGAAGCGCGTAAAATAGGGCTGGGCACTACGGGCAATTCAACCGGCAACCTGTACTCAACTGTAGATGAACACTTGTCTTCTATCAGGAAAGAATGGAGTGCTGATGTGATGAAAGC
>CAMPKG010000011.1 GCA_946887085.1 uncultured Sphingobacteriales bacterium | reverse complement strand
CATGATTGATAATATCATTAGAAACCTTTGCCAGGAAATCGTAAGGCAGATGCGCCCAGTCAGCGGTCATACCGTCGATAGATGTCACTGCCCTTAATGCCACTGTAAACTCATAAGTGCGTTCGTCGCCCATGACACCAACACTCTGCACCGGCAACAGGATAGCTCCTGCCTGCCATACCTGGCTGTATAATCCGCTATCGCGCAGCTGTTGTGTATAGATAGCATCCGCTTCCTGCAGCAACTTCACTTTATCTTCTGTAATAGCTCCCAGCACACGGATACCCAAGCCCGGACCGGGGAAAGGATGGCGCTGGAGGAAAATATCGTCAAGCCCAAGCTCACGACCTACTTTGCGTACCTCGTCTTTGAACAGGAAACGCAGTGGCTCCACCAGGTCCATATGCATGATCTCCGGCAAGCCACCAACATTGTGGTGCGACTTGATAGTAGCTGAAGGACCGTGCACGGAAACAGATTCAATAACATCAGGATAGATAGTCCCCTGCCCGAGGAAAGACACATCTTTAATAGCAACGGCCTCGTCGTGGAATACATCTATGAACAGGCGGCCAATGATCTTCCTTTTTTGTTCGGGATCAGAAACCCCGTCAAGCTCTTTATAAAAACGCTGTTTCGCATCAATGCCTTTGGTATTCAAACCAAGATGTTTATAACCTTCCAGCACTTGCTCAAATTCATTCTTCCTCAGCAGCCCGTTGTCAACAAAAATGCAATACAGGTTATCGCCAACAGCTTTGTGTATCAGCGTGGCAGCAACGGTAGAATCAACACCGCCGCTCAGGGCCATCACCACTTTGCGGTTGCCAACTTGTTGTTTGATACTTTCAACTGTGTCGTGAATGAAAGCCGCGGGAGTCCAGTCCTGTTTGCATCCGCAAATATCAACAACGAAATTCTTCAGCAACTGGCGGCCATCGGTACTATGCGTCACCTCAGGGTGAAACTGGATGCCGTAAACAGGATTGCTGGCATAACTATCAGCAGCTTTGAACGCAGCTACCGGAATTGACTCGGTACGTGCCAGCAGCGTAAAGTTCTCCGGCAGGCGTTTGATGGTATCGCTATGGCTCATCCACACCTGTGTGTTATCAGGTATTGTTGCCAATAGGGGGTCGTGTTGGAGATCCTGCAAATGCGCCCTGCCAAATTCCCTGTGGGTTGATTTTCCTACGTCGCCACCACTCTGCTGGGCCAGCAACTGGGCACCGTAGCAAACCGCAAGCACCGGGAGCTTGTCAGCGATTGCCTTTATATCGGGCTTTGGCGCATTCACATCATTTACAGAAAACGGGCTGCCGGAAAAGATCACTCCTTTCAGATCGGGTGTGTAATTCACCGGTTTTGTGCAAGGCTGTATCTCGCAATAAATATTAAGCTCCCTGATACCGCGCGCGATCAGCTGCGTGTATTGGGAACCGAAATCGAGTATAAGAATTCTTTCGTGCATCTATAGTTTATATTAAGCCTGACCGGTTGTTCCGCCAAAGTTGAATGGTACGTTTACCTGCTCCTGTTCTTTGATCGGACCGTTAGCAGCTTCAAAACGTTTTACATTCTCCACCAGCGCGCGCATCAGGCGTTTGGCATGTTGAGGCGTCATTACCACCCGCGATTTCACTTTTGCCTTTGGCACATTTGGCATTACGTTCACGAAATCGAAAACAAATTCGGCAAACGAATGTGTTATTATCACGAGGTTAGAATAAACACCATCCGACATATCTTCGGTAAGTTCTATATTCAGTTGCTGTTCTTGCTGTTGATCTTGCATTTGGAGGGATTTTTGGGAATTCAGGCTGCGAAATTAGCAAAAGAATGGCAGCTTTGGAATTCGCTTCAGCGTCAAGCCTTTAGGACGTTTGCCGGTTTTTACTAGTTTTGGCCAATGACCCGTTTTATTGTTCCGGTTATGTTTTGCCTGTTCCTGCTGTCGTGCCGGCCTGAGACCTATACTCCCAAACCGCGCGGCTACTACGAGATAGAGCTTCCCGAGCGCGGATATAAGAAATTTGACGACCCCTCCTATCCCTATAGTTTTGAATATCCTGTGTATGGCAAAATAACACCTGACACTAATTTCTTCGGCCAAAAGCCCGAAAATCCATACTGGATGAATATTGACTTTCCTTCGCTTGGCGGACGCATATACATAAGTTATAAAGCGATAGGCGCGGGACAAAAACTGGATAAACTTATCGAAGATTCTTACGAGATGACCAGCTTTCACACGAAAAAGGCCGATTATATCGAGGATGTGGTCTACAGTGTAGATTCAACTGATGTGCATGCCGTATTCTATAATGTGACGGGAAATGCAGCATCAGCTTACCAGTTTTTTGCTACCGACTCCAGTCGCCACTATATAAGGGGTGCACTCTATTTCGACGTGACGCCAAATGCAGACTCCCTGAAACCAGTAAATGATTTTCTGCGTGTGGACATGGAACACATGCTGAAGACGCTGCGCTGGAGAAATTAAGTTGTCGTTTTCATCCAGAAACTTATTTTTGCAATCCGATTTCGCCGCCAGTTCAATGGCCGCACAAATTGGCCCCGTAGTTCAATGCCCGCCCGCCTGAACGGCGTTCGGGCGGGGATAGAATAGAAGTTTCCTAAACTTTAGATCCAAGTTCGATGACCAGGTTTTATGCATATGTAGCTCAAAGCATAAACGCGCCGGATTACCTGTACAAAGGTCATTTTGAAAATTTGGTGAAAAGATTGAAAGAACACAATGCAGGGCAAACGAGATCAATTAAAACAAAGTTCCGTTTAGAATAATTTTTTATAAGGAGCACACGACAAGAGAGGCCGCCATTCATACAGAAAAGTATTGGAAAACTGCTGCAGGAAGAAGATATTTGCAGCGAATTTTGTCGGATGGCCCCGTAGTTCAATGGATAGAATAGAAGTTTCCTAAACTTTAGATCCAAGTTCGATTCTTGGCGGGGCTACATAAACCAAGGGGTTACAGATGTAACCTCTTGTTTGTTTTACATACGATCTGCTTTATCCTCTTTGCGTGTCCCTTCATATAGCTCATACTCCAGAAGGCGACAGTCTATAGTGCTGGTATAAAACTCTATTCTCCGTTTTGCCTTCAGGCCTATTTTTTTTGCAAGGTTCAGGTTACCGGTGAAAACATATCCGAAATATCCTTTGCATTGCTGCTTCATAAAATCGCCAATGCGTTTATAGGTCAGTTCCAGTTCAGGCTCGTCCCCGAGCCGTTCTCCGTACTCGGGATTGATAAACATAACCCCAGCCTCACCTTGCGGTACTTTAGTATCTGCAAAATCGCATACTGAGAACTCGATCATCTTGCCGACACCAGCTGCTATTGCATTTTTCTTTGCGTTTGTAATAGCCACTTCGCTATAATCAGTTGCAATGATCTTAAGCCCCGGCACGTCTACGATCTGTTTGTCTAATACCTCCATCTCGCGCAGATAAATTTCCTCATCATAGCCCAGAAGGTGCATAAAAGCATAGTTGTTTCTGAACAGTCCTGGACGCGTATTTGTGGCTATTAACGCAGCTTCAATTGCAACGGTACCCGAACCACACATCGGGTTGATGAACGGAGAGGTTCTGTTCCAGTTTGTTGCCATTATAGTGGAGGCAGCTAAAGCCTCTAACATAGGCGCACGTCCCGGTATTTTGCGGTATCCATGTCGCGCCAATGAGTCGCCCGATGTGTCTACAAAAATTTCAGCGTTATCATTTTTCCAAAACAGGTGGATCACAGCACCAATTAATTCCGCCCCCGTTGATGGACGCTTGCCGGTCTTATCTCTCATCCTGTCGACAATCGCATCTTTAACCCTCAGGTTGGCAAACATGCTATTGTTGATCGTGTCGTTCTGCACATTGCTGGTCACTGAAAAATAACCACCTTCCGGCAAGAGGTCCTCCCAGGGATAGGTAAACAGGTTGCTGTATATATCATCTGCATCAACAGCTTCAAATTGCTTCAGGCTATATAATACCTGGCTGGCACAACGCAGGTTCAGGTTCAATTTTATACAATCATTCAGAGTTCCCTGTAATTGCACCCCGGTTACAAATGTTTCGGCAATTTCAAATCCAAGCGCTGTGACTTCCTGTTCTACATAGGGCGCGAGCCGCTTGTTGCAGGTGATGGTAATTTGCCCTTGCGTAGTGTATAGTGACATAATGGTTCGTGATCGGCGCTTTTATTTCGCAATGGATATTTTTACTTTCTTGTTCTTTATTTTTTCGTCCTTAATGCGGTGAAGCAACGTATTCACATTTGCCCTGCGTACTGCAACAAAGGAGGAAAAATCTTTTACCTCGATCAAACCAATATCTTCCTTTTTCAGTTGTCCTTTATTAGCTAAGAATCCAACAATATCCACCTTATTTACTTTGTCCTTTTTACCGGCAGCCATAAATAGTGTCACCCATTTGGGCTTTTCCGGTATGGGGTAATTTTCTGTCAGTTTTATTTCTTCAACATCCTCCTCTATGTATACAGGGATCGTTTCCTCTTCTGACAAAATGAGAATTGCTGTGCCGCTAGCTTCCATCCTTGCGGTCCTGCCATTGCGATGGGTAAAAATATCTTCGGTATGTGGTAAATGATAATGGATGATATACCTAATATTGGGAATATCCAAACCACGTGCAGCGAGATCTGTCGTCACCAGAACATTAACGCTGCCATTTCTGAATTTACACAAGGCGCTGTCCCTTTCATATTGCTCCATCGCCCCGTGATAAAATTCATTCGTTATCCCTTTTTCTGACAGCATGTTGCTCGTGCGCTCAACAGACTCGCGATGATTACAGAATACGATAGTTGACCTGTTACCCAGATAGCATATCAGCTGAAAGAGCGTATCGACCTTATCCTTGTCTGGCGATGAAACAGTTTTGATTGCCAGCGTATCTTTTACACTGTCCCCGGTTAAGAAACTGAGCGTAACCGGCTCATCCAATCCCACAAATTCCGGTATTTCTTCAGCCTCCGTTGCAGATGTCAATATTCTCTTTGCGATTGCAGGCAATGATCTTATTATAAAAGACATTTCTTCATCAAAACCTAGTTCAAGGGATTTATCAAATTCGTCAAGCACCATTGTTGTAATGCTGTCGGTGGTAATATTTCCCCTTCTTATATGATCTGCCACCCTACCCGGCGTGCCTATGAGTAGTGCCGGAGGTTGTACCAGGTTATTTTCCTCTATTTCTCTTTTATGCCCGCCATAGCAGGTGGTCACTTTAAACCCAGTCCCCATCGACCTGAAAACCTTCTCGATTTGTTGTGCCAGCTCCCGTGATGGGACTATGATGATAGCCTGGGTTTTTTTATTACTTGCATCGAGCTGCTTAATAACGGGCAATAGAAAAGCAATCGTTTTACCTGACCCTGTTGCCGACAACAGGATAACGTCATCGTGTTTTTCGCAGGCAGCAAGCGATGCCACCTGCATCTCGTTTAAAGAGGCTATGTTTAAATTAGCAAGTATTTGTTCGGGGAACTTGGTTTTTAGAGGCATTGCTGCAAAAGTACAGAAAGCGATACGGATATAAGCTGTATGAGGATCGGCTGGTCATCCGGACCAAGCTATTAACTGGATCCTCAACCAAAAAGCATCAAAAAAATTACTATCGGGCTACCATTAAAAACCGAAGCATATGCTGCATTTTTGTCGTAATCCGTTATCTTTGCACGAAGCACAAAACGACTATAACTCGCGTAAAATCAATTCATTAAACCATCGGGAGTCAATGAAATCATTCAATATCCTTATCATTACACTACTGTTTGCCTCTACCGTTTATGCACACAAAAACACTGTCGTAGTAAACGAATACGCCGCCATCGATTCGGCAGCCATACGCATGCCCGAGAGCGCCACCGCAAGTACAGGGGATATAGCCGCATATATTGTAGACAATTTCAAATCGGACGCAGAGCGGGTACGCGCCGTTTTCGCATGGCTGACCTCTAATGTTGAATATGACGTGAGCAATATGTACGCGCTGAATTTCTACGAAAAGCGCGAAGACAAAATAGCCCGGACATTGCTGACACGTAAAGGTATTTGTGCAGATTATGCCGCCGTCTTCAAAGAAGTGTGCGATAAAGCCGGGATCAAATCATACGTGATTGAGGGTTATACCAAACAAAATGGCATGACTGATTACGTGCCCCATGCATGGAACGGCGCCCGGATAGACGGCACATGGTATCTCTTCGATGCTACCTGGGGCTCGGGATATATAGACAACCATAAATTTACCAGGAAAACCAACAATCAATATTTCAAAGCGGCGCCTTCTGCAATGATCAAATCCCATATGCCATTCGATTATCTCTGGCAATTCCTCAATTATCCGGTGTCTAACCAGGATTTCCTACACGGCAACATCATTATCGACGAATCCAAACCATATTTCAGTTTTATTGATTCGATAGCAGCTTACGATACAATGAGCCATCTCGAGCAGATATCAACAGCAGCAGGCAGGATAGAGCGCAACGGGGTAAAAAACGGGATGATATTTGAAAGACTGCAACACCTGAAGCTGGAAATAGAAAACACCAGGCAAATGGAAACAGTAAATCTGTATAATTCAGCTACAAGCAATTTGAATGAAAGTGTGAATCACATGAACGACTATATTAATTTCAAGAATAAACAGTTCACTCCTGCAAAGCCCGATGCGGAGATACAACAAATGCTCACATCTGCTACAAAAAACATCGACAGCGCCAGGACGCAAATTGCCCAGATCAAAGAACCGGGGGAAAATGTAAGCTCCATGATACCGCAGCTGCAGAAGACGATAACCGACCTCGAAGGCAGGATAAAAGAAGAACAGACCTGGCTCAACAGCTACCTGAAGAAAGGTAAAGCGGCCAGGCGCTCTATGTTCTACACCAGGGTGAGCATGTATGGGATACCTTTGAATTAATATTTACAAAAAAATATCTATTGATAATAAAGCTCCCCGCGTAAGCCGGGGAGCTTTATGTTTCGTTGCTCCCCTACCTTCGTAAACGGCAGCAGGTCGCCTTTTGTTAAAACAGATTAACAAGAAAACCGACCTGCGTTTATGGAATTTCGATTTTTGAAGCGTCCTATCATTAACCAACAAGCATTTATGAGAAATTTTCTTGTTATCGCCTGCCTTCTTTTCCTGCCGTTGATTACTACAGCGCAGGAAAGCAACCTGTATATCAATGACTGGAAAAAAGCTGATTCGTTATTCGACAGAGGGCTACCTCAATCTGCATTAAAAATAGCGGCGTCAGTTTACCAGAAAGCAAAAGCAAAGAATCAACAGGTGCAAATGCTTAAGGCACAGATATACCTTTTAAAAGCCGACTTGCAAACAAAAGAAGAAGGACATGTTGAGGCAATAAGACGGTCAGAAGCCGAGATTTCAAATACTGCGTTCCCACTCAACGCCGTTTGGCAAAGCATAGCTGCCCAACTTTACTGGAACTACTACCAGCAAAACCGCTGGAAAATTATCGGCCGCACGAGCGTAAGCAACAGCAGCACCATTGGCGATTTCGAACAATGGGATGCCACCCGGTTCTACAATAAGATAGCTGAGCTGTATACAGCTTCTATCTCACGGGGCAGAGAATTGAAAAATATCGACATTGCTGTCTACGACCCTATTCTTACCAAAGGAGTAAATACCCGCAACCTTCGTCCAACGTTGTACGACCTGCTGGGTTTCCGCGCGCTTGCTTTTTTCGAGAACGACGAAAAAGATATCACCAAACCTGCTTTTACTTTTACCATAAACGATGCAGCCGCATTTGCCGACGCCGCTACATTCATTAATCACAACTTCAAAACGCAAGACACCAGTTCTTTACAATGGCAAGCGCTTGGCATCTATCAGGAGCTATTGTCGCTCCACTTGAACGACGCAAAGCCCGATGCATTCATAGATGCCGATCTGCACAGGTTGGCATTTGTATATCGATCCTCGGTTGATGAAAACAAAAACGAATTATACATACAAACATTAAAACGAATCGAAGAAAAATACCCTGGCAATCCTCTATCCGCGCTGGCAGGCTACAGGATAGCCGAAACGATGATGGGACAAAACCCTGTGACGCCGTACGGGTACAGGCGGACACTACAGGTTCAGGATACAAGCGTCGATCATGTGGCAATAAAAAAACGCCTTGAAAGAATAATTGCGCGGCATCCAAAGAGTGAAGGCGGAATCCTGGCGAGCGCAATGCTGGCGCAGCTTGAAGCCAAAGAACTATCGATAAAAACCGAGGAAGCCGTGCTGCCGGGAGAACCTTCAAAAGCGTTAGTTACCTACCGCAATACGCCGAAGGCCTGGTTCAGGATAGTACCGATAACCCTTGACCATTTCAGGTTAAGATATCAGCGTGGCGATGATAAATGGCATGAGCAGCTTTTAAAAACAAAACCTATAAAAACATGGAACGAGGACCTGCCTGCCACAGCAGATATGAAAACTCATGGCACCGAGGTAAAGATCGATGTACTACCCCTGGGCATATACGCGCTTATAGCCAGTAGCAACGAACAGTTTTCTACAGGCCAACATATCATAACTGCCTCGATCTTCCAGGTAACGAGGCTTAGCATTATTATGCATCCGACAATAGGTTATGTGCTCGACAGAAAACACGGAACCCCCATTGCCGATGCAACCATTGATCTTTACCGCGAGGAGTATAAGAGTACAGGCTATGACCTGGTAGTAAAGCAATCAGTTCGCTCTGGCAGGGATGGTATTGTAAAACTTAGCGGCAATAACGAACACTACCGCGGCCTGCTGGTAAAAAAAGGAGATGACCAGCTGTTTCTGAACGCCTACCTCAATCATTACGAGGGTGAGCGCCAGCCGCAGGACCGGGAACAAACTTTCTTTTTTACAGACAGGGCGATCTACAGGCCGGGACAAACAGTCTATTTCAAAGGCATCGTGATGTTAAATGAAAAAGATGGCCGCCAGAACACCGTTATCGCAAACAGGGAAACCGAAGTAATCTTTTATGATGCCAACAATCAGAAAATAGGTTCGCAGAAACTCACGACCAACGAATTCGGGTCTGTCAGCGGTAGTTTTGTTGCTCCGCAGGGAACACTCACCGGTAATATGCGCATCTGCAATAACACCGGTTGTATTGATTTTTCTGTAGAAGAGTACAAACGGCCAAAATTTGCTGTGGCTTTTGATACCATCCGCACCACTTATTCTTTGAACGAGAACATAGCAATAACCGGAAATGCAAAAGCGTATGCGGGGAATAACGTAGACGGCGCGACGGTAAAATATCGTGTGGAGCGTAGCGCCCGTTGGCCGATATGGTGGATGTATTACTATTGGGGACAACCTGAAACCAGTACCATGGAAATTGCGAACGGGATAACGACAACTAATAGTGATGGCAGGTTCGCTATCAGTTTCCAGGCCATTCCCGACAAGAGTATAAACCCGGAATCGTTACCGACATTTACCTATACTGTTTACGCCGAGGTTACAGATATCAATGGCGAGACGCGCACAGGCTCCATGTCAGTAAATGCAGGATATACATCTGTGGTATTGACGGCAGATGTCCCTTCCAAAGCTTCACCGGCAGAACTAGACAGCATCAGGATCAGCTCAAACAACCTGAACGGAACCTTTGTTCCTGTTACGGTCAATGTACGTATAGAAAAACTAAAAGAACCAGCGGGTGTATTGCGCAAAAGGATCTGGGAAGCCCCTGATCAATACATTATGGACTCGACAACCTTCAGGCAATACTTCCCTATTGATGAATACAGGAATGAATCGGCAAAGGAACATTGGACTGCTGAAAAAACGGTACATGAAAAAACAATAATCACCACCAGGGATGGCAAACTATCAATCCCATCATCAGCATGGCCAACCAATGGATGGTACCGCATCGAATTGACGACCACCGACAAGAGCGGTAAAAAGATAACAGAAAGAAAGTTTGTCAGCGTATGGGATAAAAACAATCCCGGGACAATAACAGAGCCGCTGCTTGTAGTGCCGGAAGAACAATCCAAAGAACCCGGTTCCATTGCGGAGGTAAATACCACCAGCGCTTACCCAGTAGCTACCATCATAAGGTCGGTACAAGGAATAGACGGTAAAACGGAGGTGACGCCCGTCGAATATAACGGCACACCTCTCAGCTGGACGAAAACCATTACCGAAGCGGACAGGGGTGGAATCGCACTGCAGTATATAATGATCAGGGAAAACCGCATTTATCGCGAAAATGCGTTGGTAAAAGTTCCGTTCACGAACAAAGAACTGAATATAAAGTGGGAAACACACAGGGATAAACTTCAGCCAGGCTCAAAAGAAACATGGACCATGGTGGTAAGTGGCAATAAAAAAGAAAAACTGGCAGCTGAAATGGTGGCCACGCTGTACGATGCTTCACTCGATGCATTCCGTCCCCATCAATGGCATATGCAAGGCCTTTACAATCCTATGTTTAACAATCTGCAGTGGGCAACACCAGGATTTGGCTTCGGCGCCGACATCCAGATCTCGCAGATAGACATGCCACGCCAGGACTGGTACGACAAACGCTACGATGAGATCGCGCTGGAAGGTCATATGAACAACCCGTACGGACGACGTATGTATAAAATGGCAGCGGGCGCTGCTGCCCCGGAAATGGCCATCGCGCAGGATGGCGCCACTTCCGGAACAAAATTCACACCGCCTGTGGTCACAGATCGGGCGAATATGACGGCCACTAAAGAAGAAGCAGAAGAACAGGCTTCTCCGGAAAATACATCTTCCACTACGACACCGGTTGAAAATCTCACCTTGCGCAAAGACTTCAGGGAAACTGCGTTTTTCCTTCCGCATTTGAGAACCGATGCCGACGGCAACATACGCGTCGAATTCACCATTCCCGAAGCATTGACTGAATGGAAATTTATGGCGCTTGCTCACACGAAAGACGTTGCGTTTGGTTTGTTTGACGGCAAGGCAAAGACACAAAAAGACCTGATGGTGATGCCGGGCCTGCCGCGCTTCCTGAGGCAGGGAGATAATATCACCATTGCAACCAAGGTGAGCAACTTGACGGCATCTGCATTAACGGGAACTGCTACGCTCCAAATACTGGACGCGCAAACATTAAAACCATTGTCACTTCCTTTCAGGTTGACTGAGGCAAACAAAACTTTTAATGCCGCAGCGGGTCAAAGCACAACTGTTAGCTGGAATGTACACGTACCCGAAAGCCTGTATGAGCCTGTCATTCTGCGCATTACTGCGTCAGCCGGAGACTTTACCGACGGCGAAGAGAATATGTTGCCGGTCCTTTCCAACCGTATGCTGGTGACAGAAACGCTGCCTTTGTGGATCAATGGGAATGGTGAGAAGAACTTTAGCTTCGATAAGCTGAAAAACGCTGATACCAGCAAAACACTTTCGCACTATAACCTGGCGCTTGAATACACCGGCAATCCTGCGTGGTACGCCGTACAGGCGCTGCCTTACCTGATGGAATATCCTTACGAATGTGCCGAGCAAACCTTCAACAGGTACTACGCGACCGCGCTGGCCGCTCACATCGTTTCGAAAAACCCCAAGATCGAGGAGATATTCAGAAGCTGGCAAACGCAGGATACTACGGCATTGCTTTCCAATCTCGAAAAGAACCAGGAATTGAAATCAGCTTTGCTGGAAGAAACACCCTGGGTAATGGAAGCAAAAAATGAAAGCGAACAGAAGCGCAGGATTGCCATGCTGTTCGAAACGCACAAACTTGCCCGTACATTGGACGCGTCCATTAACAAACTTAACGACATGATGCTGGCAGAGGGAGGGTTTCCCTGGTTTAAAGGCATGCGCCCCGATAGGTACATCACACAATATATTGTTACCGGACTGGCCCGTCTGCAACATCTTGGCGTGCAGGACAGCAAAGGCAATATGCAGCGCATACTCAATAAAGCGCTGCCCTACCTCGACAAACAACTGGCAGACGACTACGAAGCATTGGTAAAAAACAAAAGCAAGCTGACCGATCAACAAATAGGTTATTACCAGGTGCAATACCTCTATATGCGCAGCTTCTTTAAAACACCAATAGCTGCCAGGACAAAGACGGCTTTCGATTACTATAAAAAACAGGCAGTACAATACTGGCCAAAGTTTCACCCTTATATGAAAGGCATGACGGCGCTGGCACTGAACCGGTACGATGATAAGCAGACGCCCAAAAACATACTTGCTTCTTTAAAAGAAACAGCGATCACTAAAGAAGAACTGGGTATGTACTGGATACAGCCCGGCCATAGTTACTGGTGGTACGAAGCGCCTATCGAAGCCCAGTCGCTGCTTATAGAAGCATTTACAGAGCTTGAGAAAGGAAGCCCTGATATTGACAGGATGAAAGTTTGGCTGCTGAAGCAAAAGCAAACACAGAACTGGACCAGCACCAAAGCCACCGCCGATGCCTGCTATGCCTTGCTGCTGAGCGGAAGCGACTGGCTGGTGAACGAGCCGGTAGTGTCCATCAGACTGGGAGAGAAAACCATACGCAGTACCGAAATCAATACGCAGAAAGGAACGGGCTATTTTAAAGTGAATTATCCCGGAAGCGAAGTAAAGCCATCCATGGGCGATATAAATGTATCGGTGCAAAACAACAGCAGCAGCACCTCATGGGGAGCAGTCTACTGGCAGTATTTTGAGGACATGGACAAGACCAGTTTTGCTGCAACGCCGCTTGTGGTTAAAAAACAATTGTTTATCGAACGCAACACGGACCGCGGTCCGCAGCTGGAACCGATCACCGCGAACAATACCCTGAAAGTAGGCGATAAGATGAAGGCCCGTATCGAGATCATTGTGGACCGCGATATGGAATATGTGCACCTGAAGGACATGAGAGCCGCAGCTTTTGAACCGGTAAATGTGATCAGCACCTATAAATGGCAAGGCGGCCTTGGCTACTATGAATCGACAAAAGATGCCTCTACCAATTTCTTCTTCAGCTACCTGGGAAAAGGGAAATATGTTTTCGAGTACCCGATGTTTGTGACCAACAAAGGTGATTTCTCGAATGGTATTACCACCATACAATGTATGTATGCTCCTGAATTCAGCAGCCATACGGAAGGAATGCGGATCACCGTAAAATAACAAGCGTACGAATTAAGAAATACGGGGACATCCCCGTATTTTTATTTTACACTATCTTCAACATAACAATTCTTCCTTGCCGATGAACAAATTGCCACTTACCGTACGTCGTTCGATCGAGATACTCGGCTTGTGCGGGTTGGGTTATTTCATCGCAAAGGGAGGGGCTATTATCATGCCGCTGGTAATGGCAGGCTTCCTGGCGATGCTTCTACTGCCGGTGTACCGATGGCTGCGCAGCAAACGTGTGCCCGAGGTATTCTCTATTCTGCTGGCACTTGTGGGGTTGATCATTATTGTGGCGGGCATTGGCACCTTTCTGAGTTTCCAGGTGGCGGGACTGTTGAATGATATACCGGAAATGCAAAAGAACCTGAACGTTCACTGGCAATCTATCAGCAACTGGATAGAGCATCAATGGAATATTCCTATCCAGCAGCAACTGAGAGTCATCAATAGCCAGGTAAGCAACCTCGGCAACGACGTAGCCGGAACTTTGCAGGGAGCTGCATTATCGCTAAGTGGTGTGCTCATTTTCATCGGCCTCCTTCCTATTTACATCTTCCTTATCCTGTTTTACAAAGACCTTATTCGTAAGTTCATTTTTCTGTGGTTTAAAGAAAGTGCACATGAGCAAGTAGCGGAAGCATTCGAGGAAACGCAGGTTATTGCTAAATACTACCTCGTTGGTTTGTTGATACAGATCACTTATCTCACGGTGCTCGTTGGTGGCATATTGTTACTTTTCGGCATCAAACATGCCATACTCATCGGACTGATATTCGGCATACTCAATCTCATCCCATATATCGGCGCGCTTATCGGGAATGTTATCGGCGTGGTCATTACGCTAACCTCTTCGCAGGAGTTGTGGCAGATCTGGGCAGTTCTCGGTACAATAGCATTGGTGCAATTTCTGGATAACAATATCCTTATGCCCCGCATAGTGGGGTCAAGGGTGAAGATAAATGCACTGGCCAGTATCGTAGGCATCATTATAGGCGGCGCCATAGCGGGTGTTGCCGGTATGTTCCTTTCTATTCCTATAATGGCCATTCTTAAAATCATCTTTGATAAATCTCCTACCCTGCACCAGTGGGGAGTTATTCTTGGTGAACCCGTTAACGAACCCTCCTCCGGCAAAACTGCAGTCGGAAAAATGAGGCAGTCGCTCAAAAACAAGCGGGATAGCGAAATAAAAGAAGATTAGTAATCCATCAGAACATACATAATTAAATAAAATTTGTATTTTAAAGGGCTGTTTCCCGCCTATCAGACTCCATCGTCCTTTAAAAAACAAGTGTATGAAAAATGTATTACCGGTTCTTTTGCTGTTGATCGCACACACAGCGCTCGCCCAACCCCGTTGTGGTTTTGATCTGAAGCATAATCAGCTGTTGCAATCCAATCCCGCGTTTGCGGCACAGGTACAGCTGCAGAACAGCCAGCTCGCACAAATGATGCAGTCGAATGCATTGCTAAACAATACTGCGAACGGCACAGTTTATGAGATACCCGTAGTGTTTCACGTCATTCATACCGGTGGGGCGGTCGGCTCCATCTACAATCCGACCGATGCCAGCATCATTGCCATGCTCGATTATGTGAACAAAGCGTTCGCCGCCACCTGGCCATCTTATCCTGATACAAATAATGGCGGCGTTTATTTCCCTGTACGATTTGTGCTGGCAAAACGAAACGAAGCTTGTGGATCAACATCCGGCATCAACCGTGTCAATGGGAGCGGTGTAAGCGGTTATACATCCGGCGGAGTATTTTATTCAACGACAGGTGCAAACGAGGTTACCGTAAAAGCACTCAGCAAATGGCGGCACACAGACTACTATAATATCTGGATCGTAAATAAAATAGATGGCAACGATGGTACCTCGGGCAGCTTTACCGCGGGCTATGCTTATTTCCCCGGAGCAGGAGCAACCATTGATGGTACTGTTATGCTTGCTACGCAAGTATTTGCAGGTGCGTCAACAATTGTACACGAATTAGGTCATGCATTCAATCTCTATCACACATTTGAAGGCGATGGTGGTGGCGGAATATGCCCGACAAACAGCAACTGCGCCACAGATGGCGACCGTGTATGCGATACGGACCCTCACAAGCGTTCTGTGGGCTGTCCGTCGGCAAGCACCACAAATACTTGTACGAGTGCCCCTCTCGGCACTGTACCTAAGAACATTATGGACTATTCAAGTTGTGAGGACAGGTTTACCGCAGGCCAGCGCACGCGATTCATGAGCGCAGTACAAACGCTCAGGCCCGGTTTGGCAAGTTCACTTGGAGGAGTAGCGCCCGGAGGTGGAAGCCCAACCGTAGCGGCCTGTACCACCAAAATATATACGGTAAACAATACCAACACATTTAACATGGGGCCAACCAAAGTTGAGCTAAATGATATGACGTCCAGCTCGCATGGATATGCAAATGATGGTTTCCAGCCCTATATAGATCGTACCTGTCAGCAAAGAGCGCATATCATTGCCGGTAAGAGCTACACACTTTCTGTTACTACGGAGACCAACGCACAAAAGGTCAATGTATTCATTGACTATAACAATAATGGCGTATTTGGTAGCGGAGAATTGGTGTACAGCCATACAGGTTCAACTTCACCGGAAGTTCACTCAACCAGTTATACAGTACCCACATCTGGTATAACCACCTGCACGCCGCTGCGCATGCGTGTAGTTTCAGACTTCGTATCGTCAACACTCACTACAGATGGATGTGATTCTTTGGTTTACGGCCAGGGAGAAGATTTCACGGTTTATATCAAACCTGCGTCTGCCGATATCACACTTGCCAATGCAATCACAACAGGTGGCAATCCGTCCTGCACGGGAAGCAGCCTTATCTTCACCGCAACCCCGAGTACAAGTCTTACCAGCCCCACTTACCGCTGGTACGTAAACGGTGTACTCGTACAAACAGGTGGCACGACCTATACCAGCTCGAGCCTGGCAAATGGAGCGAATGTGCGTGCGCAGGTAAACTATACCGGCGCTTGTGGTGCAGACAGTGTGTTCTCCAACATCGTTGTGGTTACGAGAACAACCTCTATAGCAACCGACGTGACAATAGGGGCAAGCACCAGTACAACAATATGTGCCGGTACATCGGTAACTTTTACTGCAACTCCGGTTAACGGCGGCACACCAACCTACCAATGGCGGTTAAACAATACTAACGTCGGCATCAACAGCAATACTTTTACAACATCATTACTTGCAAATGGTGACGTTGTAAAAGTTGCAATGACCAGCAGCCTCACTTGCGCTACCCCTGCTACTGATACAAGCAATGCGATCGTGATGACGGTGAATCCACAGGTGACACCTGTTGTCACCATTGGTGCAAATCCGGGCGTTACAATTTGTGCCGGTACATCCGTCACATTTACAGCAACTCCTACAGGAGGCGGAACTAGCCCGTCATACCAATGGAGGCTGAATGGGGTCAATGTGGGCATCAATAGCAATACTTATATCAATGCCGGGCTTGCAAATGGTGACCAGGTGGAGGTTATTATGGCCAGCAACGCGAACTGCCTGACCAAAAACTCTGATACCAGCAATGTTTTAACAATGAATATAACAACGGTATTGACTCCTGTTGTTACTATAGGCGCCAGCCCGGGTACAACTATCTGTGCAGGCACATCGGTCACCTTTACGGCAACACCCACAAATGGTGGTTCATCTCCATCTTATCAGTGGCGGGTGAATGGCGGCAATGTTGGTACAAATAGTCCTGCTTATATAACAAATAGCCTCACAAATGGCGCGGTTGTGTCAGTGATTATGACATCCAGCTCCCCGTGCGCGAGTCCTGCTTCAGACACGAGCAACCTGATAACAATGAATGTTAACCCGGTCCTTGTTCCTGACGTAACAATATCCGCCAATCCCGGAACAACTATCTGCTCAGGAACTTCAGTAACTTTTACAGCTTCTCCTACAAATGGAGGAACCTCGCCATCATACCAGTGGCGCATAAATGGCGTTAACACCGGTACTAACAGCAATACATTTACCAACAGCACGCTGACAAACGGAAATATTGTGAGCGTTATAATGACGACGAATGCTGTTTGCCCAAGTAAAAACGCAGACACAAGCAATAATCTTACAATCTCTGTTACCCCAACCGTTGTGCCGGTGGTTACGATAAATGCCAACCCCGGCAACTCAGTTTGCACCGGCATACCGGTAAACTTCACAGCTACACCAACGAACGGCGGCGCTTCGCCGATATACCAGTGGCGGTTAAATGGATCTAACGTAGGCACAAACAGCAATACTTATTCAAGCAATACGCTTACCACAGGGGATGTGGTATCGGTGATCATGACCAGCAGCGCCGCCTGTCCGAATCCCGCAAGCGATACCAGCAATATCATCACAATGACCGTGAACTCTGCCGGCGCAGCCTCGGTAACGATCACTGCAAACCCCGGTAGCACAATTTGTACCGGCACTCCGGTAACATTTACGGCCACACCGGTTAGCGGAGGCACGGCGCCTGTTTACCAATGGAAACTTAACGGCATAAATGTGGGCACAAATAGCACTACGTACTCAAACAGCTCACTGACCACAGGCGACCAGGTCAGTGTTATCATGACCAGCAACGCAGCCTGCCTGTCGAAAACCATCGACACAAGCAACATCATAGCAATGCTCGTGAATACGCCGGTAACACCTTCAGTAGGTGTTAGTGTCATCCCTAACGATACGCTATGTGCAGGGACGCCGGCCATATTCAACGCCACAGCAACGAATGGCGGCAGCGGTCCTGTTTATCAATGGAAACTGAATGGCGTGAATGCTGGTAATCCTAGCTCCATTTACGTAAATACCACACCTGCCGACGGCGACCAGGTAACAGTAATATTGACAAGCAATGCTACCTGCGCTACAACTAATACAGCTAACGGCAATACCATCACGCTGACCGTTAATACAACTACAGTCCCTATGGCGTCTATTTCTGCCACCCCGGGTACAACGGTGGTTGAAGGTGCTACCGTCACGTTCAGCAGCATTACCAACTTGTTGAACCCGGTATATCAATGGCTGAAAAATGGAAACCCTGTGGGATCAGGAGGAACCGGTGCTTCGTACATGACCAACAACCTTGCGGACAATGATACCATCACGCTAAGCATCAGTTCTCCATCGGATAGCTGCGTGAAACCCGGCTCGGTGATAAGTAACAGCCTTGTCATTAAAATATCTACCGGTATAAACGAAGTCAACAACAGCACAGGCATCAGCTTATATCCAAATCCGAACAAGGGAACATTCAAACTAAGCGGCGCCTTAGCCAATAACAGTAAAGCCGTTCAGATAGATGTTGTAAACACGATGGGTGCGGTCATCTACTCCACAATTACCCCAACAACGGACAACAGGATCGAAACTGAACTAACACTCGACCATGTAGCATCGGGTTTATATCTGGTCAGGATAACCTCGGATAATGAGATATTCACACTACGATGTACGATAGCGCGATAAATTTTAAAGGCGGTCATAGTGGCCGCCTTTAAAATTTACAGAGACTTTGCCAGAGCGCCGAGCTTTTTCAGCGCGCGTTCTACTTCCGGTTTCCACTGCATGCCATAGCTAAGGCGGATACAATTCTTGTATCGTTCCTGCAACGTGAACATAGACCCCGGCGCTATACTGATCTTGTGTTGTATCGCTTCCTGGTAAAGTTGGTAAGCATCAATATGCTTGGGTAATTCAAGCCAAAGAATGAACCCGCCGGTAGGGTTGGTCACCTTTGTTCCTTCAGGAAAATGCTCACCAATGGTACGAATGAATTGCAGGCTGTTTGAATGTAACGTCTGTCTCAATTTCCGTAAATGGTGTTCATACCTGCCGGTCGCAAGAAAGTTGGCAATTGCTTCCTGGTGTGTGGTAGCTGAAGTAATGCTGTGGTAAAGCTTCAGGCGCTTTACCTTGTCGAGGTATTTGCCGGGAGCTACCCAGCCTACTCTATAACCCGGCGCTAACGTCTTGGATACGGAGCTGCACCAAAGCACATTACCTTCTTCATCAAAACTTTTGCAAGGCCTCGGGCGTTGTTTACCAAAATACACATCGCCGTACAGGTCATCCTCTATAAGCGGCACACCCTGGCGGGACAATAACTTTACCAATGCTTGCTTCTGCTCATCGGGCATGCAATAGCCGAGTGGGTTACTGAAGTTTGTGACGAAAAAGCAAGCTTTGATATTATGCTTCGTCAATGCATTCTTTACATCATCAGGGTCTACTCCCGTATCAGGGTCTGTGGGCAACTCAATAACTTTTAAACCTATGCTCTGAGCAAACCTGAGCGTGCCAAAATACACAGGGCTTTCTACAGCGATTGTGTCGCCCGGTTTAGTCAACGACATCAGGCAATACGATATCGCATTCATACAACCCGCAGTTGTCACAAGGTCATCCGCATGCATCCCTCCACCCCATTGTGCCGACCATCGTGCCACTTGTCTTCTCAGCAATTCATTGCCTTGTACGCGCTCATACGACGTCCCATGCTCCGGTAATTCCCGTGTTGCCTGTATCAATGCTTTATTCAGTTTGGCCAGTGGCAATATCTCAGGCGCAGGCACACTTAATGAAAACTTAATGATGCCCGGCATCGTAAAATCATCGTAAACCTCTGAGATGATCGCCTCAACGTTTTTGTTCTTCGTAGAAAGCGCTGGATTGCTCTTTTCTATCTTTTGCGGAAAGCGCGAAGGATTAAAACGCACATAGTACCCTGACTGCGGCCGCGATTCTATCAGCCCCTTACCCTCCAGGTGATAATAGGCCTGCAAGGTAGTGCTCATACTGATGCCGTGCTGCTTGCTGAGGATACGCACTGAGGGCAGTTTGTCACCTATATTCAACACCTTATCCATTATCTGCCGCTCTATATTATCGGCTACATGCAGGTACAGGTGTTCGTTCTTTGCTTTCGACCTTGCTTTCATTGTTAAAAAAACTGTTCTGGTCGAAATTACGAAAATTGTATCTGTTTTGTTTCAGACAATCTTATGATTTTTGCGTTAACCTTTTGGAATAACATAGGACAATGGGGAAAAACACGAAAGCTTATTTAGCACTCATTTTTATTTGCATCGTTTGGGGAACTACCTACCTCTTTATAGCAGTCGGTGTAAAACATTACCCGGCTTTTTTGTTTGCGGGTGTGCGACAGCTCGTGTCGGCACTTATCATTATGGCGATAGGGTTGTTCCTGAGCCGCAAGGTCGATCTTTCATGGAATAGCCTCAAGCACCAGGCGCTGATCGGATTTCTCCTTATTACCATGGGCAACGGTTTGGTAACATGGGGAGAAAAATATGTACCCAGCGGAGTGGCCGCGCTTATTTGCTGCATGATGCCGATCATTACGGTAATACTGAATGTTACTTCTGCCAAAGGAGAAAAACCCAACCTTGCGATAATAGTTGGAACGCTCGTCGGGTTCAGCGGTGTGGCACTGATCTTTCGCGATAATATTTCCGAATTAGCCAACATGAATTATATGGTTGGTATGATCGGCCTGTTCATTGCAACAACCAGCTGGTCGATAGGCAGCGTCATTAATAAACGCAGATCGTTTCCCATTAACCCGGTTTTTAATTCAGGGCTGCAATTATTGTTCGGTGGAATATTTTTAATGATAGCAAGTCCGGCATTCGACACCTATGAAAATGTAATGGTCTGGAATGCAGATGCATTCTGGTCGCTGGTTTACCTCATCATATTCGGCTCGGTGATGGCATACACTGCTTATATGTATGCATTGAAGGAGTTGCCGGTAGGGCTCGTTGCGATCTATGCATATGTCAATCCGCTGGTGGCAGTGATATTGGGCTATTTAGTACTTGATGAACAACTGACCATCTACACCGCTGCGGCTTTTGCAACCATCATGGTAGGTATCTACCTCGTGAACCGCGGCTATATCCGAAAACACATGGCTGCACGTAAAGAACGCAGAGAAAAAGAAGTATTGTCAACCCCTGTTGCATCAACTGTACCAGGATCAAAATAAACGACTATGGAATATACGATTTCCATCTTACCCCAGGCTGAAAGAAAGGTTAAAGAAACCCGGTCCATTCCCTTCGGACAACAGCCCACAGAACACATGTTCATCTCTGAGTACCGAGAGGGACAATGGCAAAACAGCCGCATAGTTCCGTTCGCTGAGATCAGCATGAGTCCATTCGCGCTTTGCCTGCATTACGGACAGACGGTATTTGAAGGAATGAAGGCTTTCCAGATGCAGAACGGCCAGATAAATATTTTCAGGCCAGAGAAACACTACGACCGCTTCATCAAATCGCTGCAGCGTATGTGCATGCCCGACGTACCTAAGGGCCTGTTCGTCGAAGCTTTACACCAGCTGGTGCAGCTGGATGCTGCCTGGGTGCCTGAAGAAGCCGACGGTTCGCTCTACCTGCGTCCCTTCGTCATTGCGTCAGAAGAGCGTCTTGGCGTAAAAGTGGCTGACGAATATTTATTTATGGTGGTATGCACACCGGCTTACCAGTACTATGCTAAACCACTGAAAGTAAAAGTAGAAACGGATTATATACGCGCAGCTGCCGGCGGTACGGGAACAACCAAATGCGGTGGCAACTACGGCGGCGCTTTCTACCCTACCCAACAAGCGCGGGCCGAAGGCTACGACCAGGTAATATGGACCGATAGTAAAACCAATGAATACATAGAAGAGTCAGGCACAATGAACCTGATGTTTGTAATAGATGGTACTGTGGTTACACCTTCTTTATCCGGAACGATACTTGACGGGGTTACGCGTGATTCTTTGCTGACCATAGCAAAGGGTAAAGGTATACCTGTTGATGTGCGCCCTTTAAAATGGCGGGAGATCGTTGATGCGCTGCAGGCAGGTAAACGCGTAGAAGCATTTGGGGCCGGTACCGCGGCTGTTATAGCGCCCATAGAGACCATAGCGGTTGATGGGAAAGAATATAATTGCTATATTGATGAAGATGCCACGATGTACAAGCTGAAAGATGCATTGTACGAAATACGTCGCGGCCTCGCACCCGATCAGTATAACTGGAATTATATTCTGTAAGTATGAAAACAGTAAGCGTAGAATACAAAGGCTATATCATAACAA
>CAMPKG010000010.1 GCA_946887085.1 uncultured Sphingobacteriales bacterium | reverse complement strand
GTATTAATGGAGTATGTGCCCATATCAGCTCCAAGGAGCATTCTTGTGTTCGACAGAGGTAAGATCTTCAGTATCCTATCCTTCATCGTGAGGTTGGGCAATACGTATTTGTGCGTCCGGTGTTCATCGAACACATGCACTTGGCCGCTGTCATAGGCGGCTACAAGCGCCCCTGACGGAAGGACAGCAATAGTTGCGGCTGAGGTATTGTGTTTATTATAAACTACCGGCTTCGACGCAGGAAGAAAATAAACGCCATCATTTAAACTCGTAAACCAATAATTATTTTCAACGTCCTTTTTTATTGAACTGACAGGCGTATTTTTTAAGAGTACCCTTTCATGTTCTATTCTGTTGGCGGCAGGCAAATATGTCAATACCCCTTTATCGGTGGCCAGCCAAAGCACAGAATCGTTGACTACCGAAAAATAATAGATCACTGCAGCCGGAATGTCGGGACAAATAACGGGACCGGCCGTGTCAGCTCCGAGGGCGATCTTTCTGATCCAGGTGTTGTGGTCCGGCGACCATGAACTGATGTAAACAGAACCATTCGTGTACTCGGCCACCACACCGCGTACGGGCAGCATTGTTATTTTCCCGTTCTTCACGGTAAAAGTGGAGTTGTGCGAAAAAAATATATCCTCGCGGTCGTTGCGTCCAAGATGTATTACCTCTGAGGAGTTGACATAAGAGTATGCCTTTAGTTTGCTGACAAGACCGGGAATATCTTTTAGCATGGTATCAGGCGATATATTACCTGCATTCATCCGTATCTTTTGCAAAAGGGGGTCTTGTTCCATAAAGCGACAGAAGATGTTGTTGCCGGCGTTGAAGACTTTGCCATTTTGAATGAAGCAGGCTTTCCCGTTGTACGATGTTACCCAAATCCGGCCGTAAGGATCTTCTCTCAGCCCGAAAACTTCATTATCGGGTAAGCCTTCACGCGTTGTAAAATTTTTGAACGTATGGCCATCAAACCGGCTGATACCCTGGCTGGTGCAAAACCATACAAACCCCTTGCTGTCCTGGTATGAATTGTAAACCGTATTAGCAGCCAGGCCATCTTTCGCGGTAAAATGGCGTAGCAGCAATTCCTGCGCGTGTGCGCAAACACTCAGCAGGGTGCACACTGCAGGCATCAGGTAGCGAAAGGTTTTAATGGTAAGCCGCATATTGTTAAAACAATATAAGGCATTCGCTGCAATGCTTTTTCAGGCTAAAACAGTTAATAAGCTATCTGCGCACTTACACAAAAACATGCTCAGTTGCTAATTGCAGGGATTTTACGGTTGGGCTTTGTACTTATTTGCCGGTATTATTCACCTTAAAACTACCATGTCATGAATGTTAGAAACCTCCTGCGGCTTAGCTTGCTGCTGCTCTTATCACTCAACCCTGGTTATGCGCTTAACGCCATAGCGCAGGAAGAACCCTGCGGATGCCAGACAAACGCAGTTAACATCGGTACCGGCATAAACCCCACTACCGGTGTCCCCTTACCTCCCGGTACCACCCCGCAAAATTTCGATCCTTCGTGGGTAGTTACCCAATCTCCGGACCCCACCATCAGTATCCCGGCTATACCATGGATCATTCCCAATGGTGCCGGCGTGTGGGGCAGTGGTACACCTGCACTTCATACGGCGCTGGTTGGAGCGGCCAGCTATATCTCACCCTTCAACACGCAGGGTTACATGGTCAACAACCCCGCGCCGCAGCCTGCCTTTATTTTCCGTCTCGATTTTTGTGTCTGCGCTTCAAATCAGTATACGCTTACGGGGTTGTTCAATGCAGACGATTATGCCGAACTGTGGCTGGACGGTACAACGCTGCTCAGCACTTGTCCCAGCTGGCACAATGTCGTGAATGTTTCCTCTACCTTTCCTTTGTCTGCAGGCTCGCACTATTTGGAGATACATCTCCGCAACACAGGCGCCCAGGCTATGGGTGTAGCGCTGTCGGGTAACATAACCAGTTCTAACGGCGCGAACACATTGATGGGTTATGATTGCTGTCACGCGGCAGGTGGCGTTAACGGACGTAAATACCTGGATGCAAACTGCAACGGACAGATAGACGCAAACGATCCTATAGGTGCGGGATGGACGTTTACGTTAAACCCCGGAGGTTATACAGCAACCAGTGATGGACTCGGATATTTCAACTTCCCGGGCATACCTGCCGGTACCTATACATTATCCGAAACGCCTCAACCCGGCTGGACTCCGGTACTGCCACCTGGTGGCAGCACAACTGTGAACATTGTGGCGGGACAGGTAGTTACTGTTGATTTCCTGAATACTGAATGTGACCCCGGCGGCAGCGAGTGTGATGACAAATGTTACTGGCGCATAACAGGAAATAACACTATTACTCCCTCCAACTACCTTGGTACAAATACCGCCGCAGACCTTATCGTGAAAACAAATGGCACGGAGCGTGCGAGGATAGAAGGAACGGGCGATGGTAACATGGGTATTGCTACCGCTTCACCTACCACCATCCTGCATACTTATGCAGCGCCACCGCCTGCCGGTGCACCGTCGGGACTGCGTTTTGAAGACCTGCCATGGGGTACAGGGTACATCCTGGTAACGGATGATGATGGTTATGTGTACCGCATGGAGGACGCTGTAAAGAAGAGTATCGGCAGCCCTGAAATGATGGAAATGCAGCAGCAAGTAAATGAGCTCAAAAGGGAGATATCCGAACTTAGGGCATTGCTTCAAGGCTCGGATGCCAATAGCCTGAGCATTTCACCAAACCCGACTACGGGACAAGTAAATGCAACCTTCCGCATTGCGCAGACATATACAACAGCCATGGTACGCATAATTGACAATGCAGGAAGAACCGTGATCAGCAGCCCCGTATCGGGCAGCGAAGGCACTACCAGCCTGGTTATACCTGTTTCTTCTGCTTCCGGTAATTTAAGTTGTGTCCTGATAGTAGATGGCAAAGCGATAGCTACCGAAAAGCTGATATTGCTGAATAAGTAACCAGCCCCAATGATCCTCTCAAAAGCAACCCGCGGGTATCGCGGGTTGTGTTTAGTCACAGTAAGCAGAAAACATAAGACTATGCAAAAAAGCCGGGGCACCTGCCCGGCTTTTTTATTGAACGGTAACAAACATTACACTGATAGATGCTCCGGAATATCTACAGCTTTTTATGGGATTTTATTTGTAAATTTGCTATTGATTAATGCGCGGGGTGAAGGAAGCGTCCCGGGAATTGTTGAAAAAAGCGAAAAACTATCGTTTTCAAACAACAATCTATAACAAATTCGACCCGGAAGCTTTTATAGGTAACCCCTTGGATGGGATTTTGATAATCTGTTATATGTTGCTGGTTTTATGCGACATTTTGTCCCATCTGCCCACTGTGGCAAAGTAATTGACAGTATTTTTGCTGGATGATTTTTAAAAAACGGAAGACCATGAACGATAAAGCCTCTGAAAAAGAAAATCTTACGAACGGAACTGCCGACAATATGTCACAAAATGGGGATGCGATGGAAGAAGCCCTGGCCAATGAGCTGAATGTGGACGACAGCGTGAGCGGGATGCAGCACCTGGATGATGAAATAACAAATGAGGACGATTTAGAGCGGCTGCAGAAAGAACTGGATGAGGCAAAGGACAAATACATGCGCCTGGTGGCAGAGTTTGACAACTTCAGGAAGCGCAACGCCAAGGAACGAATAGAATTGATAGCAACAGCAGGCAGGGATATCGTACAATCGCTGCTGGTAGTGCTGGATGACAGTGAACGTGCGGAGAAGCAGATGGAGTCGACGGAAGACGTAAAGGCGATAAAAGAAGGTGTTCTGCTTGTGTTCAATAAAATGAGGAATGCGCTCCAGCAAAAGGGGCTGAAGGCGATGGACAGCAGGAACCAGGATTTTGACCCGGATGTGCACGAAGCCATCACAGAGATACCTGCGGCCTCAGAGGATATGAAAGGCAAAGTGATAGACGAAGTGGAGAAGGGATATTACCTGAATGAAAAACTGATCCGGCACGCGAAAGTGGTGGTTGGGAAATAAAGAATTTAAATGGCAAAAAGAGATTATTACGAAATACTGGGCGTTACTAAAACGGCAAGCGCTGACGAGATAAAGAAAGCCTACCGTAAGATAGCGCTGAAATACCACCCTGACCGCAACCCCGGTGACAAAGATGCGGAAGAGCATTTTAAAGAGGCCGCCGAGGCTTACGATGTACTCAGCAACCCTGATAAGCGTGCTCAGTACGATCGTTTTGGACACGCGGGCATGAGTGGTGCCGGTGCAGGAGGCTTTGGCGGCGGCGGTATGCGCATGGAAGATATCTTCCAGAACTTCGGCGACATCTTTGGCGATGATATGTTCGGCAGCTTCTTTGGCGGCGGCGGACAGCGAGGCGGAGGTGGCCGCAGGGGGACACGCGGCGCCAACCTGCGCGTAAAGCTGAAAATGAGCTATGCAGATATTGCTAACGGTGCCAACAAAAAGATCAAAGTAAAAAAATACATACCCTGCAACACCTGCAGCGGTAGCGGTGCAAAAGATAAAAGCTCGATACAAACCTGCGGCAGCTGCGGCGGCAGCGGGCAAGTGCGGAGGGTAACCAATACCTTCCTCGGGCAAATGCAAACAGTAACAACCTGCCCTACCTGTAACGGCGAAGGCACACAGATAACAGCGAAATGCGGCAACTGTAAAGGTGAAGGCAGGGTATTTGGCGAAGAAACACTAAGCCTGGATATACCGGCAGGCGTACAGGAAGGCATGCAGCTGAGCATGGGCGGCGGTGGCAACGCCGGCGAACGCGGCGGACCTCCCGGCGATTTGCTGATAGTTATAGAAGAAGAAAAACATCCGCACCTGAGGCGTGCAGATATGGACGTGATCCATCACCTCCACATTTCTTTCCCGGAAGCGGTATTGGGCACCAGCGTGGAAGTACCTACAATTGATGGAAAGGCTAAGATCAAAATACCTGCCGGTACACAAAGCGGTAAGATATTCAGGTTGAAGGGCAAGGGCTTCCCTGCATTCCAGTCGTATGAGAAAGGTGATGAGCTGGTGGAAGTAAACGTATGGTCGCCACAAAATCTGACCGATGATGAAAGGAATATGCTGGAGAAAATGCGCAACTCGAATAATTTTCAGCCGGGTCCTGAGGCCAAAAGCATGAAAGAGGACAGGAGCTTTTTCGACAAAATAAAAGATGCACTGGGGGGTTGATATTTCAACCCTCATTTTTTTTGAATAACATTGTTCTCATGAAATTTTCTGGTATTGCTTTACCCTTGCTGTTTTCGTTGTTCTGCCTGCAAACTGCTGCGCAGGATAAGTTCACAGGCAGTTGGGAAGGCAAGCTGAATGTGGGTGTTGAGCTTAGATTGGTGTTTCATATCAACCAGTCAGATGGCGGCTATGACGGCACTATGGACAGCCCCGACCAGGGAATGAAAGGCATGAAGCTCTCCCGTGTGGTAGCTTATGACGATAGCCTGATAGTGGATATGAATTCTGTAGGCGCAAGTTATCGCGGCAAGACGACAACCAATGAAGAGATACAGGGTAAGTTCGTGCAAAAGGGTATGAGCTTTCCTTTAACGCTGAAGAAAACAGAAAAGCCATCAACACTTAACCGCCCTCAAACACCGCAACCTCCGTTCGATTACGGTATAGAAGACATTACCTATTACAATACCGATTCATCGATCAGGTATGGCGCTACGATAACACTGCCGAAGGGTAAAGGCCCGTTCCCTGCAATGATGCTCATCTCCGGCAGCGGCCAGCAAAACCGTGACTCCGAGTTATTCGGCCATAAGTTGTTTGCCGTGATAGCGGACCATCTCACTAAGAACGGCTATATAGTGCTGCGTGCAGATGATCGTGGCATGGGACAAACCACCGGTAAACTTGCCACGGCAACCACCGCGGATTTTGCGCAAGACGCCGAGCACGGTATCAATTACCTGAAAAAAAGAACAGAGGTAGACAACAGCAAGATCGGCCTGGTCGGTCACAGTGAAGGGGGTATGATTGCTGAAATGATCGCTGCAAAGCGTTCTGATATTTCTTTCCTGATATTAATGGCAGCGCCCGGTGTCAGCAACATGCAGTTGCTGGAAGATCAGAATGCTGCACTGTACGAGAAAGCAGGCTTGAGTAAGGATAAGGTTGAAGCTTACCGTAAACTATACAGGAATATTGTAAAAGCAGGCGTAAAGTCGAAAGACACAGTTGCATTGTATAAGGCTATTGCGAAAGTAGTGGCCGACTGGAAAAAGAAAACACCTGCCGATGTTGTGTTGGCAACCACCGGCATCAGCGATGAAGCATCTGAACGAAAATTTGTCCAGACTTTTGCCGATGCATTTGCGAAACCATGGTACAAGTACTTTGCGGCATATGATCCAAAATCCAATCTGCAAAAGACATACGCAAAAATTCTTGCGCTGAATGGCGATAAAGATCTGCAGGTCGTAGCTTCATCTAATGTTGAGGGTATCCGCAAGGCCCTGGCTAAGGGGAAGACAAAATCGTTTGAAGTGAAAGTATTTCCCGGACTCAATCACCTGTTTCAAACATGCAAAACCTGCACGATCGCAGAGTATGCGCAGCTGGAAGAAACGATCTCACCCCTGGTGTTGAAGACGATGAAGGAGTGGCTGGATAAAGAAGTGAAATAATTTACAGCACTTGTTCGCGTTGCTTTTCTACTGCGGTATATAGTTTATAGTAGTCGCCTTTGGCTGCGATCAATGAGTTGTGATTGCCACGTTCTATAATACGGCCTTTATCCATTACAATGATCTGGTCGGACCGGCGGATAGTTGACAGGCGGTGAGCGATAACGATAGAAGTTCGTCCCTTAATGAGCGTGTCAATAGCGTGTTGTATCAGTTGCTCACTTTCACTATCGACGGATGAAGTTGCTTCATCCAAAATTAAAATAGCAGGATCATACAGCAGTGCTCTTGCAAACGAAAGTAATTGCCTTTGCCCTTGCGATAAAGTATTTCCACGCTCCATCACATTGAAGTCATATCCTCCCGGCAGGCTCATGATGAAATCATGAATGCCCAGCAGGCGGGCCACTTCCTGTACTTTCGACAGGGGGATACTTGTGTTGCGCAACGTGATATTCTCGTATACTGTTCCCGAGAACAGGAATACGTCTTGTAAGACGATGCCGATCTTCTCACGCACACTATAGATATCGTATTCCTTCAGATCGCGTTCATCTATCAGTATGCGTCCGCCTTCAATTTCGTAGAGGCGGTTCAGTATGCTGATGATGGAAGTTTTTCCCGCGCCTGTATGTCCAACAACAGCCATCGTTTTGCCTGCAGGTATATCGAAGGACACTCCTTTCAATACAGGCACACCCTCCTTATAGCTGAAATGTACGTCGTCGAACTGCACAGCGCCTTTGATATTGTTGCCGTCAAGATGACCATTATTTTGCAGGTGCTCTTCACTATCAAGCACCCCCAATACACGCTCGCCCGCTATCATGCCCATTTGCAGTACGTTGAATTTATCAGCCAGCATACGCAGCGGTCTGAAGAGTAAGTTGAGATACATGACGAAGGCGATGACCACACCGGGGGTTACTGTATAGTCCAGCATGCGTGCCGCACCCCACCACACCAGCAAGCCCATAGAGATGGCGAGGATGATCTCCACCACAGGAAAGAAAACAGAATAAGCGAAGATGGCTTTGATGTTCGCGTTGCGGTGTTCTTTATTGATCTCTTTGAACTTCAGCATTTCCCTGTCCTCAGCGGCAAACGCCTGTACTATGTACATCCCTGTTATATGCTCCTGCACAAATGCATTTAGCTGGGCTACTGCATTGCGCACGCGTTGGAAAGATTTGTTGACGCTTTCTTTAAAGAAGTAGGTAGCGATGATGAGAATGGGAAATGCTGCAAGGCAAACTAATGTCAACTTCCAGTCTGTGAACAGCATCATAATAATGATGGCGATGATGGTGAGCACATCAGCCACGATGGAAATAATGCCTTCAGAGAATACATCATTCACCGCCTCGATATCGTTGATCGTGCGGGTAGTCAGTGTGCCGATAGGAGTACGGTCATAATAGGCCACATCCTGGAAGATGATCTTCCTGAAGACAGATTTGCGCATGTCGTTTACTACTGTCTGTCCCAGCCAGTTGATCTTGTACATGAACCAGAAGCGCAGCAAGCTTTCTATCAATAATACTCCCAGCTGGATGACACTTATCCAGATAAGGCCCTCCAGCAATCTTCCGTTAATATACTTATCCACTGAAAGCTGGATGAGGTAGGGGCGTACAGGCGATAAAGCGGCAACGATCACAGACAGGAATACGACCAGGAAAAGTACACGCCGGTACGGGCCGGTGAAAGAGAATATCCTGCGCAGCAGCTGCGTGTCGAATATCTTCTTTATGTCCGCGTTTTGTGCCAATATATCAGTCCTGTTCTTCTTTTACACTCATCAGGTAGGCTTTGATGAAATCATCTATCTCGCCGTCCATTACCGGTTGTACGTTACCCACCTCAAAATCCGTACGGTGGTCTTTGATCATTTTATAAGGATGGAAAACATAGGAGCGTATCTGAGATCCCCATTCTATTTTTTTCTTTGATGAGTTGGCTGCATTCTTCAGCTCTTCGCGCTTGCGCAGTTCTTCTTCATACAGGCGGCTCTTTAACATGGTCAGCGCTTTCTCCCTGTTCTCGCCCTGTGTACGCGCTTGTTGGCATTCTACTATGATACCTGAAGGAAAGTGCTTCAAACGCACTGCTGTTTCAACCTTGTTCACGTTCTGCCCGCCCTTACCACCTGCGCGGTAAAATTCCCATTCAAGGTCGGCAGGGTTCACTTCTACTTCTATTGTATCATCAACCAGTGGATACACGAACACAGAAGCAAAAGAAGTATGCCTGCGTGCGTTGGAATCGAAAGGAGAGATACGCACCAGCCGGTGCACACCGCTTTCTGCTTTCAGCAAACCATATGCAAACTCGCCATCAAACTCCATGGTTGCCTGCTTGATGCCTGCTCCGTCGCCGTATTGCACATCTATCTCCGATACTTTCCATCCCTGCTTTTCGCCATACATGCGGTACATGCGCAACAGCATCTCTGCCCAGTCCTGGCTTTCTGTACCGCCCGCGCCCGAGTTGATGACCATCACACCCGGCATCTCGTCCTCCGGTTCGTTGAGTGTCGATTTGAATTCCAGCTCATCTAATTGTTTCAACGCCGAGTCATATGAAGCCTGCGCTTCTTCTTCTGTTGCTTCACCTTCTTTCCAGAAATCGAACAGCACAGCAAAATCTTCTACTGCGCCATTCACCTGCTCGTAAAGGTCCAGCCAGAATTTATTGATCTTGATCTCTTTGAGGATACCTGTTGCGCGCGCATTGTCATCCCAAAACCCCGGCGACAGCGTCAGTTGCCTGTCGTTCTCGAGTTTGGCCAATCGGTCTTCTATGCGGAGGAATCTGCGCAGGTGCAGCACACGGTCGCGCATTTCTTTCAGGTTCTCCTGGGTCATAACGGGGGCAAAGTTAAGTAGTTTGGAAAGGTGTTGAAATAGAATCGGTCTATGCCGCTTCAGGGCTCTATTTCAACATAATCGGGCGCTACCACATCGGCTTCCTTCACCTTAAACGTGAAATTGCGCTGGGATACGTAGCTGAATATGGCAACTATGGCAGTTGTGAGTACGTAAGAGGGAGTAGGGAAAAATCCACACCACTCAACAAATATTTTAAGAAAGATGTAATTGAGCAGTACGCACATGCCCACCAGCAACCCGTAGCGAAAAAGCTGTATCCTGCCCCTGAGTGTAGAATCAGGGAACACGACATATTTAGACAGCATAAAGCCAACGGGGAAACCCACAACAAACGAGATAAGGAAAGCGGAGATATGCGGCGTGATAGATAAGGCGCCGATATGGATCACCGACTTCCTGACAACGAAATGATAACTGAAGGAATACAGGAAGATGCTGAACAGCGTATTTCCGCCACCACAGGCCAGGTATCTGAACGTCTGTAAGTTCATCCACCCGAACAAAGGTTTATGAAAAAAGTCAATAAAGGATAATATGATATTTTTTGCTGACCGCAGCATCAGAAGGCGCAAAAATAGCGCTTTTTGGGCAACGAAATGTGCATCAGGCAGTTACCATTTTATTTTCCACATACGACGGAAGAAGTCTTTTTCCTTTCGACCGCAAGTAACTAGCAGCTCGCTGAGCTCGTCGTAGGAAACAACATCGGATTTCCGGGCTTTCATCACCCTTGCCGCATTGTAGGCGAAGTTCCTCCAGTCATCGCCGATGGCTGTCATTTCATCAGCAAATTGCAACAGATCGTCGCGTTTTAACAGCTCACCTGCTTCCTGCAAAAAGGCCGCATGAAGGAACCTGAAGCCCGCACCCCCGGTTCCAATTTCTTCCTGCATGCGGATGACATTGCCCAGGTACAGGGATGCCCTGCGCGGAGGCAGTTTTTTTGGATATTTTTTTATTTGCCCGGCAAGCGTAAAGATCCCGTTATTGCCAAACCATGGCAGGCGTGGCGCCAGCATCATGAAATTGGTTTGCCAGATGCCTGAGCGGATAGCCCTTGCAAAATCCAGGTGGGCGGGTACAGCTTTTACATAGTACATAAATCCGCGAGGCTCGGGCGTGCCTTTGGCAAATCTTGCCTTGACAAGATCGTCGTAATGTATTCGGGCCACGTCTTCGAGTATCGGGTCGCTCACCAGGTATTCATCGCCTTCTTTGCCATATACAACGAGGTTGTGCGCATTGAAATGAAAACGGAATGCCTCGGGCAGGTAAGGAAGATAATATACGCTGCTCAGCATCCCCACGGGGTGGCCGGCGGCCAGTGCCTCATCGAGGGCTTTCATCGCTTTTTGGGGTGAGCTGAAACGCTCGGTATGCATATCGATCTTCAGGCGTTGCATCACGCGTTTGAACACGGCCCCCGGCCATGTACGAAAAGTTGAGCCCGGCGTGCCATTGATCTTAAGAAAAGGCACATGGCCGAAGAATAACCCTGCACCAATGCCAAAAGCCATGGGTTCGGATATCTCCACGCCATGGTGTTTCAACAGGTTGGCGGTAACGCCGCTTTCGCAGTGTGCATGCTGGAAATGTTTAAAGTCTATCGTACTCATGGAAAACCTTGGGAGCTATTTGCCGAAACCGGTCAGCTCGTCTACTGTAATATTAAAAACGGAGGCGTATTTCTGCAATGTTTCGGGTTTGAGGCTTTTGAAGACCGAGGGCTTCATGTGACGTTTCACCTGCCATTCCCATTTGCCTACGTATTTCGACAAAAGGGTAATGTCCATCAGCATTTTCTGCATGTACCAGGCTATGGGGCTCAGCTCGCCTGCCTTCACTTTTTCTTCCGTTTCAGCCAAGGTGGTTTCTACTTCATCCCATGCCTGCCTGAGTGCGAAATTTTCTGCCTCCCAGCCTGCCGAATTAACACCCGTGTACTTGCCGTCCTTATCGGTGGCATACATCAGCTTGCGTATTTTCTCGCCTTGTTTGAAATTCTTAGGGTCCTGCGGAACCTCGTTGACCTTCATATAGCCTTGTTTTCAGGATGCCCGAAATTACTGATTTTCCGCGGGATGGGGGAGTAGGTGATAAATATTAGCGATAGTTTATTATTAATACCGTTGGCCGTTTATTTCGATGGGTGCGGCCGATGCCAGCCGCTCTTTTACCGCATCCTTATCCCGGATATAGATGGTGTTTTGTGTATATCCCTGTTTTGGTATTAGTTTTCTTTGGAAAGGCAGGTAAGAATAGGGTGCAAACCCCTGCGTCATTAGTGCTTCGTGCACTTTTGCATTACTGAAACCATATTTTTTTGATGTGCCCATCAATTCAATGATGATCGCCTTTAAGGCCGGGTCAGCCAGCGTCCGTTGTGCGCCGTCTATCACAGCGGCTTCATAACCTTCTACGTCTATCTTTATCAATGCGGGTGATCTTCCGGCGAGAATATCGTCGAGGGTTCGGAGCGGTACTTCTATCATTTTCCTTGTTCCGTCATGATTCGTAACGATCCTGTTCGTGCTATCGAGGTCAGCGGTCATTTTCACAAGGCCATTCACTGCACCGACGGCTATATTCATTACATCCACTTTTTGTTCGATGCCGTTTAGGCTTATGTTTGCGAGAATATGGCTGAACGTTTCGGGCACAGGTTCTATCGAAACTGTATTTGCGCCGCAATGAGCGGATGCCAGCACCGTATAGCTGCCGATGTTGGCGCCAACATCAACAAAAAGATCTTCCGCACGCAAAAAATGCAACACAAAAGACATCTCCTCAAATTCATGCAGGCCGCAGTATAAATTACCTGTAGCGCCCTGCATGCTGCGATGCACGATGAGTTTTGACTTGCTGGTGAATTGATGAATGAGCGATTTATTGCTGATACGCGATCTCAGCTGCCAGCTTATAAATCTCCATGCGGCCAGGTATGGGCGCTTGCAGTTGAGCGGGTGCCGCATGATGAAGCGAAGGATATTTGAGAGGCGCATGAGATAAAGATAGGAGCAATATTTTTGCATGCAATAAGGACAAAAAGGCTGTTCACCCGAACAGCCTTTATCTATTGTACTCGCTAAACTATCGTTGCAGGGAAACTCTTATCAGTTTTTGCTGGTCACCGCTTCTTATGCTAACCAGGTATAGTCCGTTAGGAACATAACCGGGTAATTCTATGTTTTTTTCAAAATTAGAACCGGAGGGTTGTGTAGTAGCATACACCGTTTGTCCGACCATGTTCCTTACCGAAATGGAAACTTCATTGCGTGTGCTCAAAGTGCCCTGCACTGTGAAATTTCCTGTATTCGGATTTGGGAAAACATTCAGCGCAATGTCTTCTTTCGGGGCTTCAATATTCAATGTCTGGTACGTCACCACCTCGCTGTCGGACAGCACGCGATTGTACAAACGCAGGTCGTCAATTAGTCCTTTGAACCACCATTGTTCGTTTGTATTGTTCCACAGGTTTCGTCCTATACACAGGCTGTCGGTGCCGGATGTCATGGTACTGGGGTTAGATACAGTAAATGAGTTCTTGAGCACCCCGTTGACGAATGTTTTATATACAGTTCCATTGAATGTGGCGACGACTGTTATCCATTGGTTTTTCTGGACGGCGGGTGTCATCTGCCAATTGCTATGGTAGGGGGAGGGGTTGTTGCCTCCGGCAAATTGAAATACATATTTAGTACTATCAGAGAGCACACACGAGCTGTCAAAAGCATTATCGCAGAGCTCAAGAAAATAGCCCGACGATGCTGGCAACGGGCCCCGCTGAAGGATGCGGCTGGATTGACAGTAAGCCGTATAAAAACCAGTTGGTTTCAGCACAGCGCATATAGAAAAAGCCGTTACATTCAGATCGCTCTGGTAGGGTGCGGTAATGTAACTTGTGGGGTCGCCGATAAATGAAGCCGCCGTTCCCGGTTGCCCGGTTTTGCCCGCCGCGAAGGTTATATTATTCAACGTACCGGTGTGGCCTTTGCCGGTACTGTCGTTAGCATTGCCGCTAAACGGCCACCATGCTATCAGGCCGTTGTTTAATTGTGCCCCGGCAAAAAACGGAAGAAAGAGAAAAAGGGTAAAAATTATAAACCTCATAGAAATGTTTTCTCAAACTTAATACCATTGGTTCAATTAGAGCAGGCATATCCGCTAAGTGGTGGTTTTGATCCCCTGAACGGCGGGTTTCATCCAACGGGTAGAGCGGGCAAGGGCTGATTGGGTAATAGAATAAAGAGCTGTTCGGGAGAACAGCTCTTTATTCTATTTATAACAAAATTGTCTATTCTATCCCCGCACCCACCATCGCAGAGCTACGTTTGGTTTGGCTCTGGATATGCTCCAGTGTCTTAATGATCTCTTCGTTAAATGCTTTGATATCGGCTGGTTTGCGGCTGGTGATGAGATTGGCATGGTGTACCACTTCCTGGTCTACCCAGTTGGCGCCTGCGTTGGACAGGTCGGTCTTGATGGCAGGGGTCGAGGTGATGGTCATACCCGGAAGTAGGCCGGTTTCTATCAATACCTGCGGTCCATGACAAATGGCAGCCACGGGTCTGCCGCTCGACAGAAATTGTTTGGTAAATGCAATAACTTTTTCATCACGGCGCAGCTTGTCGGGGTTGATGACTCCGCCGGGGAGTACCAGCGCGTCATAATCAGCCGCTTGCGCTTCGTCAATGGTTTTATCTACCGATATTTTATCGCCCCAATCCTTTTTGGCCCAGCTTCTTATCTTACCATCTTTGGGGGATATGATATCGACCTTAGCGCCTTCATCCTCAAGGGCTTCCTTTGGTTTCAGCAGTTCCGATTCCTCAAAACCTTCCTCTGTAAGTATAGCCACCCTGACCCCTTTGAGTTTTTTCATAATTGCAGATTTAAATAGTTGCATTACAGTCGCTTAAAAACTATGCCATTAGATGAGTTTAATTAATTTTACAATTTGTTGTATATTTGTGTTTATTATAGTCGTAAGTGATAAGTGATAAGTCGTAAGACGGGATAAGCGATAAAGTTCTTTGAGGATGTGGAGTCAGCTGCAGATGTTAGGATGAATTTTCAACCTACCCGAAAGATCACAAAAAATGTAAGCGGGTTTAATCGGCCTAATCAGTTCTAATCTGAGCCCGCCCGACTGAACGTCGTTCGGGCGGGGTTCAGACAGAATGTTAGAAATGAAAAAACACCAGCGTTTTCCTAACAAAAACTAACATTTTATTTCGCTGTAACACCTGCAAAATCTATATGAAGAGAAATTTTGTTTATACGAAAGTGAATGCGGCAACTAACAAAACGGGAAGTGACCGGATTGGAATCAAGACGTAGGGCAATCAGAGTAATCAGCTTAATCTGAGCCCGCCCGACAGAACGTCGTTGGGGCGGGGTTCAGATCAAAAAGAAAAGGCCTCCTTTCGGAAGCCTTCAATATCGAAACCCTTAACTTCCCTATGGGGAGGTTCGAGGGGCTATTAATAACGGTAGTGGTCAGCTTTGAACGGACCAGCTTTTGGAATACCGAGGTATTCAGACTGAGAATCCGTCAATTCGTCCAGTACCACACCAATTTTGGCAAGGTGCAGACGGGCAACTTTCTCGTCCAGAACCTTAGGCAGAACGTATACTTTGTTCTCGTAGTTAGCGTGGTTGTTCCACAGCTCTATTTGCGCCAGTGTCTGGTTAGAGAATGAGTTGGACATTACAAATGAAGGGTGGCCCATAGCGCAGCCCAGGTTCACCAGGCGGCCTTCAGCCAATACGATCACTTGTTTGCCATCTATGGTATACAAGTCAACCTGTGGCTTAATCGTATCTTTCGTAGAGCCATAAGTACTGTTCAGCCATGCCATATCTATTTCGATATCGAAGTGGCCGATGTTACATACGATAGCCTTGTCCTTCATCAGGCGGAAGTGTTTTTCCGTGATCAGATCGCGGCAGCCCGAAGCAGTAACGATGATGTCAGCTTCTTTCACTGCATCTTCCATTTTCTTCACTTCGAAGCCGTCCATGGCAGCCTGCAGGGCACAGATCGGGTCGATCTCGGTAACGATAACACGCACACCGGCGCCACGCAGCGACAGTGCAGAACCTTTACCTACATCGCCGTAGCCGCCAACAACTGCTACTTTACCGGCCATCATTACATCGGTAGCGCGGCGGATAGCGTCAACCAGTGATTCCTGGCAGCCGTATTTGTTGTCGAATTTAGATTTGGTAACTGAGTCGTTCACGTTGATAGCAGGGATAGGCAATGTACCTTTCTGCATGCGCTCGTAAAGACGGTGAACACCTGTAGTAGTTTCTTCGCTCAGGCCTTTGATGTGCTGTACCAGCTCTGTGTAGTTGTCGAACACGATGTTGGTCAGGTCACCACCGTCATCAAGGATCATGTTCAGCGGGCGGTCAGCGCCACCGAAGAACAGTGTCTGCTCGATGCACCAGTCAGCTTCTGCCTGTGTCTGGCCTTTCCATGCGAAAACGCCGATACCTGCGGCAGCGATAGCAGCAGCAGCATGGTCTTGTGTAGAGAAGATGTTGCAAGAGCTCCAACGCACCTCAGCGCCCAGCGCTACCAGTGTTTCGATAAGCACTGCAGTCTGGATGGTCATGTGCAGGCAACCTGCGATACGCGCACCTTTCAATGGCTGTTGAGGGCCATATTCAGCGCGGATGGCCATCAGGCCCGGCATTTCAGCTTCAGCCAGCGTGATCTCTTTGCGTCCCCACTCAGCCAGGCTGATATCTGCTACTTTATAGGGAAGTTTGAAGTCAATTTCAGAACGAGTCATTGTACTCATAACAGTTATAGTTTGCTAATTGTTTTTTGCGAGGTGCAAAGGTATATAATTCCCCGGTATTAACCCAAGGAATAATATGAATTTAATCGAAATATTACAGGCTTTTCAGGTACTCTGCGATCTTTTGGCGGATGCCATCGCTAACCGGTACTATCGGCAGGCGCAGATCTTCAGTACAAACGCCTTGCTGTTTCAGCACGCATTTGACACCGGCAGGGTTGCCTTCTGTAAACAGCAGGTGAATACCATGCAGCAATTTATAATGCAGTTTACGGGCCTGGTCGAATTTGCCTTCCAACGCACTGTTCACCATAACTGTGAAGTCTTTGGTAAAGCAGTTGGCCGCAACAGATATAACACCCTCCATGCCTATCGCTATCTGCGGCAGCACCAGGTCGTCATCGCCTGAAAGAATGGCGAAATGATCGGGCTTACCCTGCACCAGTTCCATGCACTGTACCATGTTGCCGCTGGCTTCTTTGATGGCAACGATGTGTTTGAACTCGTTGGCCAGTCGGAGCGAGGTGGCGGGGAGCATATTGGTTACTGTGCGTCCTGGTACGTTATATAGAATGATCGGCTTTGTGGTAGCAGATGCAATAGCTTTGAAATGCTGATAGATGCCTTCTTGTGTTGGCTTGTTATAGTAGGGAACTACGCTGAGGATACCATCTATCCTGTCAAGAGGATAGGTAGCGATATTATGCAGGACTTCCGCAGTATTGTTTCCGCCGATGCCGCATACTATTGGTACGCGTTTAGCGCTTTTTTCGATCACGAAGTTGAGCACTTGCTGCTTCTCTTCGTCGGTAAGGGTAGGTGTTTCGGCGGTAGTGCCCAATGCCACGAGGTAGTTGACGCCACCGGCTATTACTTGTTCTATCACGCGCTCAAGGGCGGGGAAATCTATCTTGCCACTATTGTCGAAAGGTGTAACGAGGGCGACACCTGTGCCACGAAACTGATTCATATTGGTCTTGACCTGGATGATTAATTGTTGACTATGCTTTGATTGACCTCTTCATAAAAGCCCATTTTGCTAAACTTCTCAATACGTTGGTCGACACGGGTTTCGGGGTGCAGTTTGTTCAACTCACCCAATGTTTTTACAAGGTAGCTCTTCAGGGTATCAGCCATCTCCTCGGGCGCAGCATGAGCGCCGCCCAAAGGTTCCGGCACCACGTCGTCCACAAGGCCAAAACGGCTCATGTCTTCTGATGTAAGCTTTAATTCTGAAGCCGCTTTCTCTTTAAAGTTCCAGCTACGCCAGAGTATTGACGAGCAGGATTCAGGTGAAATAACCGTATACCAGGTGTTTTCGAGCATCACCACCTTATCGCCGATGCCAATGCCCAGAGCACCGCCTGAAGCGCCTTCGCCAATGATCACGCAGATTACCGGCACTTTCAGGTTCACCATTTCAAACAGGTTGCGCGCAATTGCTTCGCCCTGTCCGCGCTCTTCAGCCTCAAGGCCTGGGTATGCACCGGGGGTGTCAATAAGCGTAATGATCGGCCGGTTGAACTTTTCGGCAAGTTTCATTAATCGCAGGGCCTTACGATACCCTTCCGGGTTGGCCATGCCAAAATTGCGCATTTGCCTCATTTTGGTGTTGATGCCTTTCTGCTGGCCCATTACCATTACGGGCATCCCATCGAGCTCAGCCATGCCACCTACCATGGCTTTATCGTCCTTTACCTGGCGATCGCCGTACAGTTCAGTAAAATTGCTGAATATCTTTTCGATATAATAAAGCGTATAGGGCCTTTCGGGATGGCGGCTAAGCTGAACCCTTTGCCATGGTGTTAAATTGGTATATATCTGTGATCTCGTTTTTTCAATAGAGGCTTCCAGTTCTCTTATCGTGGTGGTTACATCCACCTGGTTCTTTGCCGACATCTCTTTCAGCTTGTTGATCTGCGCGTACAGATCTTCAAGTGGTTTCTCGAAATCTAAAAACTGCATAGAAGTAGTTTGCGAATACAAATGTAAAGCTTTGGATTTTTTTAAAAGAAGATTTGCAGAATTGGAGAAATTGAACGTATCTTTGCAGCCCCAACATGGAATACGGATCGGTAGTTCAGTTGGTTAGAATGCCGCCCTGTCACGGCGGAGGTCGCGGGTTCGAGTCCCGTCCGGTCCGCAAAAAAGCTTCTCAATCGAGGAGCTTTTTTCGTTTTCGACGGGATGTTTGATGCGCTATTCTTTAAATGAGCAACAACAACCAGGATGGAGGTTATTTTCCAATGGTTTTCCCGCCGTTTTAATGTAATTTTAATCGATGATAAGCATGAGTTTTGATAAATAGCAGGGGTTCAATTGGTATATTAGGATACATTCAAAATATTTCGCCACAGCCTTTGCTTTTTAAATTAAACCTCGGAAATGAAATATAACATTTTGCTTGTCGAAGACGAAAAAAAGATCGCGGAGACCATTCAGGCCGGCCTGGGAGAATATAATTTTAATGTGGTTATCGCTTATAATGGCATGGAGGGCAAAGATCTTTACTATTCGGGTTCTTTCGATCTTATCATCCTGGACATTAACCTGCCGATAATGAACGGTTACGAATTGTGCCGCGTCATCCGGTATAAGGACCCTCATATACCCATCCTCATGCTCACAGCCATGGACTTTACGGAGAATAAGATAGAGGGGTTTGAAGTGGGGGCTGACGACTACATAGCAAAACCGTTCGAATTCAGGGAACTTGTGGCACGCATCAAGGCCTTGCTGAGACGTGCAGATATCAAAGGCGTGCAAAACGATGAACGCGTGCTGAAGCTGGCAGATCTCGAAATGAACGTTGACAGCAAAGAAGTGAAACGAAACGACAAGAAGATATCGTTGACCGCCAAAGAATTTCAGTTGCTGGAATACCTGTTACGTAAAAAAGGGAAAGTGGTGTCACGTGCAGACATAGCCAAGGACGTGTGGGATATTGATTTTGACACCCAGACTAATGTTATAGATGTCTACGTCAATTTTTTAAGGAAAAAGATCGATAAGGATTTTTCTCCCAAGCTGATACACACACAGGTTGGAATGGGGTATATACTTAAGTCAGACACGGATTAATGCAGATAAAGTACAGGATCACACTGGTTTATACGCTTATAGTAACGATCATCATGTTACTACTGTGTTGGGCAATTTATTTCTACTCTGCCCAAAACCGCGAGGTGCAATTTAAGGAGCGTTTGTATAACAAAGCCTACAGTACAGCCTTGCTCCTCGCCTCAACACAATTCAACGTTGAGGACGTTAAGAAGATCAATGAGTCGGGACATAGTTCCTTATTCCGTAAGAGCATTAACGTATACACTGACAGGAATACCCTGTTTTTTACTTATCGGGATCCTGATGCGCTCCCGCTTGTCATAAACAATTCAGTGCTTGAGAATGCCAAGCGTTACAAACGGTATTTTTTCGGTTGGGATGGCCGGGATGCTGTGGCTATTTATTATACGGACAACACAAGCAAAAAAAGCTATACTGTTATTGTCGCGTCGTATGACAACGACAGGGTAGAATGGCAAACCAAGCTGCGCACCATACTTGCCGTGTGTTTTGTGGGCAGTATTTGTATTGTCATCATTACAGGCTACATCTTCTCGCTGGGCCTGGTGGGTTCTATCAGCAGCCTGACCAATCGCATCAACCGTATTACCTCGGAGAATTTTTTGCAGCGGCTGGATACCGGTAGCGGGCGCGATGAACTGCAGCAATTGGGTGTTACGATCAATAACCTGCTGGACAGGTTGCGGGTTGCCTTCGATGCGCAACGTCGGTTTATCGCCAATGCCTCTCACGAGTTGTCGACGCCATTAACGGCCATCACGAGCCAGCTTGATGTCGCGCTTCACCGCGAAAGGACAAATGAGGAATACAAAAAGATCATCAAGTCGATAAAAGATGATTCCAGGAGACTGCAGCTGCTGGTGAAAAGTCTCCTGGAAATTGCCAAGGCAAGCGGGTCCACAGCAGGTATCGAGCTCTCTTCGGTGCGCATTGATGAGTTGCTGATGGGACTGCCGACAGAGATGAAAAAGATAAGTAAGCTGTATGATGTGGAGTTGTCGTTTGAGGAATTTCCCGATAATGAGACTGATTGCCTTGTTTATGGTAACATGCCGCTTCTTTATAGCGCCATCAAAAACATTGTACATAATGCATGCAAGTTCTCCACGGATAAGGTAGCAAGGGTAACACTGAGTTTTGCAAGCAGAAAAGTGCTGGTAACCGTCAGGGATAAGGGGCCTGGTATTGCTCCGGACGATCTTGAGCAAATTTTTCAACCTTTTTTCCGCGGGTATAAACAGGACAATCTCATTTACGGATCGGGCCTGGGATTAGCGCTTTCCAAGCGCATCATCGAGCTTCACAAAGGCGACATCATGGTAGAAACCGTTGTAGGCGAGGGCAGTACATTTAAGATCATCCTTCCGCTTGAAAATTCCGAGTATAAAGACAATATGGCTTCTGAGTTTAAGGATCTTGACGTGGTTACCTAAATTATTGTATTTCTTTACATTTATATTCCAAACTACAATATTTTTGCACCATAAAATCAAAAACGGATGAAAAAACAAGCACTCTTATTGATCGCAGGCGGACTTATTTCAATGGCCTCGTGCACTACAGAAACACAAACAGAGGACTCTTCAAGCGTTGACTCAATGGTAAACGCCAGGGTAGAAGAAATAAGGCTGGAAATGATGAGGCAGAATGACTCGCTGATCAATGCGCTCGCGCAAATAAAAGCGGACTCTATTATTGCTGCAATGAAAGGCGGTGGTAGCGTGACCACTAAAACTACTACGACAAGGACTACAACCGTGAAGCCTAAATCTGATGGCAAAGCTTCTGTTTCTAGCAGCACTACCACGGCTCCTAGCACAGGTAGCGTTAGTGACCGCAAGAGCACACAGCAAAACCAGCAGAATACTGACGTGACGAATAGGAAAAGCACGCAGCAAAGCCAGCAGAATACCGACGTAACTAATAGGAAAGGCAAGTAATACCTGCTAGTTCCGAATAAAAATAAAAAGGGCGGCATTGCCGTCCTTTTTATTTTTCACTATTTTATTACACTGGGGAAAACTACCCTTATTTTTTCGTCCAGGTTGCTGTGCATGATTCCGAGTTGACTACGCCTGAAACCGTATACGGAATAGAGATCACGCCATTGTTGTACGTGCCTGAACCGGAAACAGTGTATCCGCTTACAGTTTGCTGAGGAATAGTGAGCGTATTCCCGTTTACAGTACCACTTACTGTGATTGTAGCCTGGAAGTCACCAAAGTTTTGCAACAAGATAGTCACTGCGCTGGTGCTCGACTGGGAAATAGTTGCAGAGTAAGGACCTACGTTGCCACTAATTGAGCACTGCTCGGAAACATCATAGTTACCAAGAAATTTTGTAGCTGAAGCTATTTCGCAGCGGGTACCTTCATAGCCGGCAGCGCATGTACAGATGCCATCGGCACAGGTGCCCCCGTTCTGGCAAACTACATCTTTACACTCATCTTTATTACAAGAGGTGTAAACAACGGCTGTAAAAGCACTAAAGGTCAGCAAAGCAGACAAAGCAATGTTACGGATCGATTTCATAAGATGGTTAATTTGATTTTAGAGATAATTTTCAAATGCTGTGCCAAAAATACAACAGAGATGCTTTTTGTCCAAAGTATTTTAATTGAAGTGGATCAGAGCAATAGTTAACAGACAAACTACGGCCCGATATTCCCCTGTATCTTGCATTTACGCTTTGTTATAAAATCTCATACAAATATTTATGGTCGTTGTATCTGCGATCCGTATTTTTATCCGGCATGCGGATATTGCTCTACATTTTCTTCATGGGATTTCTTATTCCCGATTGTTTTGCAGCTGATTACAGGTTCTCTTACGACGAGCATAGCAGGAATGCGTATAAACAATACACTGCCCTGCATCTTGAAGAAGGCAACACTGAGATCCGCAAAGCAATAATTGCCGACCCTTACAACCTGATGCCCATATATATAGCAGACTACGAAGATTGCATGCTATTGCTGTTTAACGGCGACCCGGCCGATCTTGAGCAAAGGCGTTCGCACATGGACGAAAGACTTGCCCTGTTGAACAAGGGCAATGGCAAATCTCCATGGTATCGGTTGTGTAAGGCAGGCATTTATCTCCATTGGGCATTGGTAAATGTCCGGTTCGGGGAGAATTTAAAAGCAGC
>CAMPKG010000009.1 GCA_946887085.1 uncultured Sphingobacteriales bacterium | reverse complement strand
GTTGCAAGATAGCAATTAATAGGCAGTAAATAATCCGATCATCGGCCATGCAAGTGTAATACTATTCGATAGCCCAACCTCCTCCCATTTTTAGATAGTTTTTTAAACCGCATTTTTAATACAGCGCTACTATTAAATATCTTTCTTAAGGTCTATCTTTATACGTTATATATTATTTATACAAATAAATAAAACACTCACTTTTAGCGGAACCTTTAAATGCGTGAAAAAAACTTCTTTTTCATAGTTGCCTTTACTCTTTTGTTGTGCTATACTCCGTGTCAGGCGATGGCACAAACCACCCAAGCCCGCATCGATTCGATGTTGGCAGAAGTACCTGTAGCAAAAGACGACACCAGCAAGGTGCTTTTACTTTGCGAAATATCCCGCGCCTATTTTCAATTAGCGCCTGATAAAGGAATAGTGTACGGCAATCATGCGTTGAAGTTGGCGAACCAGCTGAATTATGACCCCGGCGCAATGAAAGCGAATAATGCTATCGGTCGTTGCTATGCTGTGCAACATGATATGTCGAAAGCTGTGGAGCATTTCACCGATGCCTTGTCTATTGCCCGCAAATTGGGAAGCCAGCAAGACATTGGTAATGGGCACGCAAGCATCGGAAACGTTTACTCAGATAAAGGAGAATACAAAACAGCGCTTTCTCATTTTTCCCAGGCCGACAAAGCCTATGAACAAGCAGGTATGAGAAATCGATACTTTGTAGCTAATGGCATAGGGGTAATCTATCTCGAAATGAAAGACTACCGATCGGCGCTAAATTCGTTTAAAGACGCACTGCGGATGGAAAAAGCTGATAAGTCTCAACCCGGCAGGCTTGCTACACTATATCTGAATATTGGCGGAGCCTACTCGGGTTTAAACAGGGACGACAGCAGCCTGCCGTACTTGTTCAAAGCTCTGGAAAATGCCGAGGCTATCGGCAACAAGAGAACGTACATGAATGCTTTAAACAATCTTAGTGCAGCTTATTTAAATATAGGAGATAAGCCGACAGGAGTGTTAGCTGATAGTTTAACGGATAAAAAAAGCAACTTTATTAGAGCCATAAAGTATGGGAAACAAGCTGTCGATGGCAGCGACGAGCTTGACATGCCGGCCACAAAGGTAAATGCCCTTCATAATATAAGCTATGCCTACTACTTGTTGGGAGACCTTAGCCAGGCATACAAATTCCTGGACCTGTACACGGCGGCAAAAGATAGCCTTTCCACAATAGACATGGAGGTCGCGTTTGCAAAAACTGAAGCAGAGTTCAAGGCCCGGCAGACAACAGATTCCTTAAAGCACGAAAACCTTTTGAAGGAACAAGTACTGAAAAAACGCCGTAGTGACCGGAACAAAGTAATAGCGATTATAACACTTATCGGCATCTCCGGACTACTTATTATAAACAGGCAAAAATTAAAGCATATACAGAAACGGAAGGAAGCCGAAGCGCAAAAGCATCATGCGGAAGAACTCGCGAGCCAGCAACTGCATGATTTCACCCGGCACATGCAGGAAAAAAATGATTTGATTGAGGCGATCTCCGCAGAAATAGCTGCACTTAAAAAAGATAACTCCGGCTCATCGATGTCGGTAAACGAAAACCTGCTGAGTGAATTAAGGCAGTCGATCCTGCTTACCGACGTCCAATGGGACAATTTCAAGGCTAATTTTGAAAAAGTGCACGCGGGTTACCTCAGCCGGCTGAGAACAAAACTGCCCGACCTCACGCCCGCTGAAACCAGGTTTGTTGTCCTCAGTAAACTGAAATTATCCTCCCGGGAAATGGCAAGCATGTTAGGAATTACCCCTCCCGCCGTGCGGGCCAACAAGTACCGGCTGATGAAAAAGCTCGGATTTGAGGAAGATAGCCAGCTCGACGAGCTCATTCAAAGCGTTTAAAACGCAACTCACCCACCTAAATTATTGATAATCAATAGAAAATTTGTAGCTCATTTGTAGCTATGCCGGTGGCGTATTTGTAGCTACCCAGGGCATACGGAACCCTCAACTGGTGATGCATATTTGCATCATGAGAAATGGCATAGATAAATTTTCTATGTGGATGATGCTGACACTCCTGTTAACAACAGCGGCCATCATCTATGTATATGTAGTATTTACATACTAATTCTCAAATTTTTTTAAATGCGAAAACCAGTACGTATGAAAAATAGATCTCACCACACAAAGACCGGCGCCATGTGGCCGGCTCATGACAAACTGCAAAACCGGCTGGCCCGGGTTGTTTCCGTTATCCCGCTTTGCCTGAAAGGCGTTTTTGCCTGGTCAGCACATAGGATCATTCTTTTGCTGGGGCTTTTACTAACGGTATCGGCGGCACAGGCGCAAACATCGATGGTAAAATGGAGCTTCCCTTTCAGCAACACGCCTACCTCGAACATTCCGGTCAACGCAGGTAAGTTGGTGACGGTAGCCGGAGCTGCCGGCGCAATGGCCACTGGTGGGGGATTCACTTCTGACCCGGTTTATTCTAGCCCAAACGGCTGGAACAATGGCGCTGGAAATTCGTGGTGGCTGATCAACTTTTCTACCACTAATCATACTGGTATCAGTATCAAGTTCAACCTGGGAACTTACCAGTTCGGACCGAAGGACTTCAAAATGCAATACAGCACCAGCAGCGCCTCGGGCCCGTGGACAGACCAGGGGTTTACAGTGGGCTTTGGTGTCGTACCTAGTCATGTGATGAACTCCTATACCGAATCTCTGCCCGCCGCCTGTGACAACAAGACCAATGTTTGGGTACGTTTTGTAACAACCTCGGCGACTGCGACCGGAGGCGGTGCCGTCATTGACGAAGTGGAGATACTGGGTACGTCACTAGCAGTACCATGGTATCAGGACACCGATGCTGATGGATGGGGTAATACTGGGGTATCGCAGACTTCGGTAACACAACCATCAGGTTATGTCCTCAACAGTCTTGATTGCAATGACGGAGCAGTCCACTCTACCACGTGGAGTAATGTCGGCAGTGCCGGTATTTCAGGGGGAAGTGTAGACAATACGTCTATCGCGATAGATGGCAATGGAACGCCCTATGTGGCTTTTAGGGATATGTCGACCAGCGGCGGCGTTTCTGTAATGAAATTTAGTGGTAGCAGCTGGATTTCCGTAGGCTCTGCAGCATTTTCATCCTCTTACGCATTGTATCCATCGATTGCCATAGATAAAAATGGAACGCCCTATGTGGTTTATCGGGATGGCGGTAATAGCGACAAAGCGACTGTAATGAAATATAATGGCAGTAGTTGGGTGAACGTAGGAAGTGCAGGCTTTTCAGACGGCGAAGCAAACTACACTACTATCGCGATAGATGGCAATGGTAACCCTTATGTCGCCTATCAGGATGTCTTTACTTTCAAGGAGGCTACTGCAAAAACGTTTAATGGTAGCAGTTGGATAAATGTGGGTTATCACGCCTTTACTAATATGGGAGTAGAGTATACTTCGATAGCGTTAGATGGTAGCAATACCGCTTATGTTGCATACCGTGATTTTGCAAACAGTAACAAGGCGACGGTAAGAAAATTTGATGGTAGTATTTGGACGCCGGTAGGGAGTGAAGGGTTTTCTGCGGGGGCTGCCAGTTACACGTCGTTGGCGATAGATGGCAACAATACCCCTTACGTAGCGTTTGCAGACGCGGGTAACAGCAACAAAGTGACAGTAATGAAATATAATGGCAGCAGTTGGGTGGCAGTTGGTACCGCAGGATTTTCTGCCGGGGCTGCACAATATACATCTATCTCTTTAGACCGTGGCGGAACTCCATACGTCGCGTACGTGGATGCTGCCAATGGTAGCAAAGCCACAGTTATGAAGTACAACGGCACTAGTTGGGTGGCAGTTGGTACCGCAGGATTTTCAGCCGGGACTACCGACCATACGTCAATAGCGGTAGATAATAAGGGAATACCCTATGTAGCCAACGAGGTCGGAGGTGGAGTGACAGTGATGAAAATAAATCCGCAGCCGCTTGGCAACCCCACTACACCTACGGTTTCGGCTACTGCCACTAGCGTTTCCAGCGGTGGTAATACTACACTTAGCATAAACACGGGTGCTCTCAACGATGCCAGCGGGTGGAAATGGTATACGGGAAGTTGTGGCGGCACACTAGTTGGTTCAGGCAGTTCCGTCAATGTTTCTCCGACACTTACTACTACTTATTATGTACGCGGCGAAGGAAGTTGTTTAGCCGCTGCGGGAAGTTGTGGAAGCATTACTATTTCTGTGTGCTCTGTGCCAACTATAGCATTAGGCCCTGACCCTGCTGTTTGCGCCGGTGCAACCAGCGCTTCTTTAACCTATAACTCCACCAGTCAATCGCCTGACAAATACAGTATTGTTTGGGATGCCGCTGCATTGACCGCAGGATTTGCGAATGTTACGGATGCCGCACTACCGTCAAGCCCCATAGCACTTGCCGTACCGGGGTTAGCGGCAGCAGGAAACTATCCCGGAACATTTACGGTTAAAAATTCGGGCGGATGTATTTCTTCTGCGATACCAATAAGTGTAACGATCAATCCCATCCCAACTGTGAACTCGGTTGCCAATCAAACTTTATGTAACGGTGGCTCGACAACCGCTGTTGCCTTTAGTGGTGCTTTAAGCAGCACTACTTACAGCTGGGCAAATAATACAACCTCAATAGGTCTTGGATCCAACAGCGCCGGCGATATTACGACCTTCACTGCGGCAAATAATGGTACGGCGCCGGTTACGGCCACAATAACTGTAACACCAACGAAGAGCGGGTGTACAGGTAGTTCAAAATCTTTCACGATCACAGTTGATCCAACACCAACGGTGACTGCAGTGGCTAGCCAAACTTTATGTAATGGTAGCTCAACATCCGCTATTGCATTTAGCGGCGCTTTAACCAGCACTACCTATAACTGGACCAATAATACACCCTCCATAGGCCTTGGAGCTAGCAGTACTGGTGATATCGCTTCATTTACCGCAGCAAATAGCGGTACAGCGCCTGTTACCGCTACAATAACTGTAACGCCAACGAAGAGTGGATGTATAGGTAGTTCAAAAGCATTTACTATCACGGCCAATCCAACACCAACACTGAATGCCATTGCTAACCAAACTTTGTGCAACGGCAGTTCGACAACCGCTGTTGCGTTTAGCGGTACTTTAAGCGGCGCTGTCTACAACTGGACAAATAATACGCCCTCTATAGGTTTAGGAGCAAACGGTACTGGTGATATCGCCGCATTTACTGCATCAAATAGCGGCACCGCACCCGTTACGGCAACAATAAATGTAACGCCAACAAATAGCGGCTGTGCAGGCAGTTCCAAGGTATTTACGATCACGGTCAATCCAACACCAACAGTGAATACCGTTGCTAACCAAACTTTATGTAATGGCAGTTCAACAATTGCTGTTGCGTTCAGCGGCGCTTTAAGCGGTACTGCCTACAGCTGGACGAACAACGCGACCTCCATAGGTCTTGGAGCAAACGGAACTGGCGGCATTGCATCTTTTACTGCAACGAATACAAATAGCGTTCCTGTAACAGCTACAATAACCGTAATCCCATCTGCAAATGGCTGCATCGGTGCTGCGTCAATGTTTGCTATAACGGTGAATAATTACAACTGGTACCAGGATAATGACGGAGACGGGTTCGGAAATGCAGCTGTCTCGCAAACCACTTGTGCGAAGCCTGCAGGCTATGTACTCAACAACCTTGATTGTAATGATAATACTGCGCATACAACAACCTGGACCGATGTCGGCAATGCCGGATTCTCAGCCGGCCAGGTCAATTATACCTCAGCTGTGATGGACGTTAGTGGTACATCTTACGTAGTGTATTCGGACGGTGCAAACAGCGGCAAGGTTACAGTCATGAAATACGACGGCAATTCCTGGGCAAACCTCGGCTCAGCCGGCTTTTCCGCCGGTGCAGCGGAATATACTGCAATAGCGATAGATGGCAGCGGAACGCCTTATGTCGTTTACCGTGACGGAGGTAACAGCAACAAAGCTACTGTGATGAAGTATAATGGTAGTTCATGGACAACAGTGGGCAGTGCAGGATTCTCGGCAGGGGACGCATTGTTTGCTGCCATTGCTATGGACGGCAACGGCGCACCTTATGTTTCATACAATGACTGGGGTAACGGAAAAAAGCTCACAGTTATGAAGTATAACGGCAGCAATTGGGCGGCGGTTGGCAGTGCCGGTTTTTCGTCAGGATCGGTTGATTATACTTCACTTGTGTTAGACGGCAGCGGGACGCCTTTTGTGTCGTACCGGGATAATGTTGCTGGGAAAGCAGCAGTCATGAAATACAATGGCAGTAGCTGGGTGCCTGTAGGTACTGTTGGGTTTTCACCCTTCCACCTGGATTTTACATCGCTGGCGCTGGATGGTGCCGGTACACCTTATGTGGCATTTAGGGATAATGTTCAGGCTCAAAAGGTGATGGTCATGAAATATAACGGCAGCAGCTGGGTTCCCGTTGGTAGCGCAGCATTCACCGCAGGTACGGCAAACTATCCATCAATGGTTATCGATCGGAATGGAATTCCGCATGTGGTGTTTAAGGACGGCGCTACTAGTAGTAAAGCTACAATGATGAAGATGAAACCGCAACCACTGGGCAATCCAACCGTACCTACACTTTCGGCTACTGCAACATCTATAGCCAGCGGAAACAGCACGACACTAAGCATTAATACCGGCTCACTCAATGACGGGAATTTGTGGAAATGGTACACTGGCAGCTGCGGCGGCACTCTAATAGGCACAGGCAGCTCTGTAACGGTTTCGCCAACTACCACCACCACTTATTATGCACGCGGTGAAGGTAGCTGTCTAAGCTCGCCCGGCAGCTGCGGCAGCATCACTATCTGTGTTGAGCCGACGATCACATTAGGTACGAATCCTTCGGTATGTGCCGGCACCACCAGCGCTTCACTAACATACAGCGCGACCACACTTTCACCCGATAAGTACAGCATCGTTTGGAATGCGACGGCTTTATCTGCAGGATTTACGAACGTTACTGATGCTACTCTACCTGCAACTCCGATAACACTCACATTACCGGGAGCAGCAACAGCCGCCATTTATAATGGAACGCTGACAGTTAAAACCATCGATGGATGTATTTCGGCTGGTACACCCGTAAGTGTAACCATCAAACCGATACCAACGGTGAATACCGTTTCGAATCAAACGCTGTGTAACGGCATCACAACAACAGCGGCAAATTTCAGCGGCGCGGTAAGTGGTACAACCTATAGCTGGACCAACAATACAACATCTATTGGACTGGCAGCAAGTGGCACAGGCAACATTGCTGCTTTCACCGCAACAAATACTACCAGCGCGCCTGTAACTGCGACAATTACGGTAACACCATCAGCTGATGGCTGTACGGGAACGGCTAAAACCTTCACTGTAACCGTAAACCCAACGCCTGCTGTGAATACTGTGTCGAATCAAATGTTGTGTAACGGCGCTACAACGACAGCAGTAAACTTCAGCGGAACAGTCAGCAGTACAACATACAGCTGGACAAATAATACAGCTTCGATCGGTCTTGCAGCAAGCGGCACAGGTAACATTGCGGCGTTCACTGCAACAAATGCTACGAGTGCATCGGTGACTGGCACCATTACCATAACGTCATCGGCGAACGCATGCACGGGAACTGCGAAAACTTTCACGATAACAGTGAACCCGACGCCTGTTATAAATACTGTATCGAATCAAACTCTGTGTAATGGTGCGGCTACTACTGCCGTAAACTTCAGTGGGGCAGTCTCAGGCACTTCCTATAGCTGGACAAATAATACAACTTCGATTGGCCTGGCAGCAAGCGGTGCAGGTAACATTCCCGCGTTCACGGCCACAAATACTACGAGCGCGCCGGTAACAGCCACGATAACGGTAACGCCATCGGCGAACGGTTGTACGGGAACAGCCAAAACGCTCACGATAACAGTGAACCCGACACCGGTTGTAAATACTGTATCGAACCAAACACTGTGTAATGGTGCCGCAACCACAGCCGTAAATTTCAGCGGTGCTGTAAGTGGCACAACTTATAGCTGGACAAATAATACTACATCCATAGGTCTCGCAGCAAGCGGTACGGGCAACATTTCAGCGTTCACGGCAACAAATTCAACAAGTGCCCCCGTGACTGCTACAATTACAGTGACGCCGTCAGCTAACGGATGTGCAGGAACAGCTAAAACATTCTCGATAACAGTGAACCCCACACCGGTTGTGAATACTGTATCAAATCAAACGCGTTGTAATGGTGCTACCACTGCAGCGATAAACTTCAGTGGCACGGTAAGCGGCACGAGCTATAGCTGGACAAATAATACAACTTCGATAGGGCTGGCAGCAAGCGGTACGGGTAACATTGCAGCTCTCGCCGCAACCAATACTACGAGCGCACCGGTAACAGCCACAGTGACTGTGACGCCATCGGCAAACGGATGTGCAGGAACAGCTAAAACATTCTCGATAACAGTAAACCCGACACCTGTTGTAAATACTGTATCGAACCAAACACGTTGTAATGGTGCTGCTACTGCAGCGATAAACTTCAGTGGCGCAGTAAGCGGCACGAGCTACAGCTGGACAAATAATACAACTTCGATAGGGCTGGCAGCAAGCGGTACGGGCAACATTGCTTCGTTTACTGTCGCCAATAGTTCCAATATTCCGGTTACTGCTACTATTACCGTAACACCGTCGGCAAACAACTGTACAGGCGTTGCGCAAAGTTTTACAATAACCGTGAACCCTACGCCGTTCCTTAACAGTGTGGCTAACCAGGCAAGATGTCATGGTACAAATACGGCCGCGATCAATTTCGGCAGCAATGTAACAGGCACTAGCTTCAGCTGGACGAATGATGCCACTTCAATAGGACTGGCCGGCACAGGAACAGGCAATATCGCTTCGTTTGTTGCGACCAATACAACAAATGCTTCTGTTATTGGTACTATAACCGTAACGCCCTCAGCAAACGGATGTTCCGGCGCGCAGGGTTCGTTTACGATCACAGCGAATCCAATACCAACGGTAGATCCAATTGCGAGCCAGACCCAATGTAACGGTGATAACACTACTGTTATTAGTTTCAGCGGTTCTGTAGTGGGAACAAACTACAACTGGTCCAATAACACACCTTCAATAGGTCTTGCTGCCGCAGGATCGGGTGATATTGCTCCATTCGCTGCAGTCAACGCGACCAGTGTGCCAGTTACCGCAACAATCGATGTGATCCCATCAGCCAACAGTTGCCTGGGCGCGTCTGAATCATTCACTGTTACCGTTAATCCAACACCGATGACCAATACGGTGACAGACCAGGCAATTTGTAACGGTAGCGCCACGGCGGCGGTAAACTTCACCAGCGCAGTTAGTGGCACCAGCTATAGCTGGACTAATGACAATACCACGATCGGCCTTGCTGCAAATGGTACCGGTAACATATCAGCCTTTACTGGAATTAACACGGGCACTGGACCGGAAATAGCCGTAATAACCGTGACACCGACAGCCAACGGTTGTGTAGGCCCAGACAGCAACTTCACCATAACGGTGAACCCAACTCCAAAACTGACAAGCACACTCACACCTGCGGCTATTTGCAACAACACGCAATTCAGCTACATGCCCACAAGTGCTACAGTGGGTGCTGCGTTTGCATGGAGCAGGGCAGCTGTAAGCGGCATCAGTAATCCGGCTGCTACCGGCACCAACAATCCGTTGGAAACCCTGGGTAATACTACTCCCGATCCCGTAACGGTTACTTATGTATATACGCTTACTGCCAACGGCTGCTCACATAACGAAACAGTTACACTGGTGGTGAATCCAACACCAAAACTGAACAGCGCTCTGAATCACGTCATGTGTGCCAGCGATCAGTTCTTCTATACACCGACAAGCCTTACTAAGGGCGTCGCTTATGCATGGAGCAGGACAACGGTTAGCGGCATTACACCTGCCGGCACCACCGGAAATGGCAGTATCAAAGAAACCCTGGTAAATACTACCGGCGCAGCAATTAATGTTACATACATCTACACGCTCGTGGCAAATGGATGCAGCAACACGGAGCAAATAACATTAAAGGTGAATCCTCGTCCGAAGAGCCCGGTGATCTCAGTAAAATCCCCGGACGAACTTTGTTCCGGTACGATGTACCAGAACTTCGGCGCCCTCGAAGACGCACCGGCAGGTACCGTTTATTCGTGGACCGCAACTAATGCCACGGTGTGGAGCCAGGCCGACGATCACAAAAATGCACTTATCAGCTTCCCTTATATAGGCACTGCTACCGTGACGTTGTCCACTACGCTCTCAGCAACAGGTTGCGATACCAGCATCGATTATGTTGTTGAAGTAAGTAAAGGAATATCTCAACAGCAGCCGGAAGTGATCTATCATAATGGCAGGTTTGTTTGCCTGCAAAACAATGCAGATACCTACCGCTGGGGTTACGACGAGAAATCGACGCTCGATTCATCGATCATCATTAATGCAACCAACCAGGATTACCTGGATCATAACCCCGACTTCAACAACAAATATTATTGGGTTATGACAACCAAGGACAACTGTATGCAAAAATCCTACTACAACAAACCTACAGACGTAGGAACAGCCGAACCGATTGCTCACGTACTCAAATTGTATCCAAATCCTGCACATGATGTAGTAAATATGGAGCTGGAGACAGCAGTTCCGGTTCAGGTTGAATTCCTGATCACTGACATGTCAGGAAGAATGCTGAAAAGAGTACAGGCCTCAAACCAGCGGGCCCAGGTTGATGTAGCTGCATTTGCACAGGGAATGTACACGGTGAGCTGCATAAGCGACGGCGTAAAAATTGCAACGGTAAAATTCGTTAAACAATAATCTTAAATCCACGCAACGATATGAACAGAATAATTTGTTTACTGATAGTGCTCGGTTCTGCAATGACCGGCAATGCACAGAATGATGCCGCCAGGCATTTTCACGTGGGTGTGAATGTAAAAGGTGGCAAGATGAAGGAACAAGTAAAACTAGTAGGCGGGAGTTGGATTTATCCAAATGCAGTCAACATTCAAGCCTCCCGGGCTACGGTAGTGAATGACAATTCGTATGGAATTGACTTGCAGTTGGGATATTTCTTTGGCCCAAAAGCCAACTGGGGTATTAGCACCGGCGTCGTATACTTTCGTACCGATGGAGTGCTGACTGTGGACTCGATGCACATGGAATATCAGTCAACCGATTTTAACGGTGATACCTACAGGCAAGTGGTCACTTCCACCACGCCGCTTACCGAACAGATCCAGACAACCAATATCAACATACCCTTACTTGCTAAATACCGCTCGAAACTATCGAAAACGATAGGGCTGTCGGTAGACGCAGGTATCGTGTACAATGTTCAACTAAAGAGCAGCTATAGTGGTGGAGGATCGTTCAATTACGAGGCCATTTACCGGTTTGTAAAAAACGGCGAGACCTATGTATCGGAATATGACAACAACCCGGTTCCTGATCCTGCGTCCTGGCTGATGACGGAGGCTGAATACATCAAGGACAAGGGTGATGGGCAACAAGCTGAATATATGGAAGAGTTGCGTAAGCAGGGTTACAACGTAGGCCTGAACAGGGAATCCAAAGGTAGCGGGGAAGTGACTCACAAACCGGGGTCCATTGGTTGGCTGGTGCAACCATCGGTCAACTTCAGGCTAAGTGAAATGCTGGCTGTGAACATAGGCCCGTACTATATGTTCCAGAAAGTGCTTAATGAGCGGACTACGTTAAGGACGAAGGTTACTGACAAGATGGATACCTACAATTCTGTGCTGAATAATGCTATGCGGCGGAAGCAACACAATTACGGTGTCAATTTAGGATTGAGCATTTCATTCTAGGTAGCCTCAGATATAGAACAATTGTGATGGCCGCTCGTTTGGGCGGCCATCGCGATTTATTGGATTGGAAGAACGGATGAATATTTGCGGCAAAACAAACTGACCAGGAACGTTCCCCGATCAGGCAGTAGAGCATTATATAATGCCATCATCGGCCATGCTGATGTAGTTTATACCGGCAACTATAAGATGGTCAAGCAATTTAATATCCATCCATTCCGCGGCCTCTTTTAATTTTTTAGTAAGTTCTTTGTCGGCACTGCTGGGTTGGAGGTTGCCACTGGGGTGATTGTGTGCTATGATCAGCTTGTTGGCGTTATAGAGTAGTGCATTTTTGAGGATGATCCTGATATCCGCAACCGTTCCCGTCAGTCCGCCGCTGCTGATCACTTCATGGCGCAATACACGGTTGGCCTGGTTAAGATACAGGACACAAAAAACCTCATGATTCAGATCCCGTAATAAGGGAATAACGATCTCCGCGCCATCGGAACTTTGCGTAATTGTCGGCCGCTGAAGCCCCTCGGTCATCTGCCTGCGCCTGCCTAACTCCAGTGCGGCAGCGATCGTTATAGCACGTGCTTCTCCAATACCTTTTGTTTTTTGCAATTCAGGCACGGCCAGCCTGCCCAGTTCCTGTAAATTGTTATGGGCCAGGTTCAGAACCTCCCTGGCGAGGTCCAGTGCAGATTTTTCTTTGGTGCCGCTGGAAATAAGGATGGCCAGCAGCTCGCCATCAGAAAGAGCCGCAGGCCCTTTCAGCAACATTTTTTCGCGGGGGCGCTCGTCTTCAGCCCAGGTTTTGATACCGTTTGATATAGCCATTCTGAAAACAAATTACGCCAGAGCACTGAATAACAAAGCAATACTTCTTTTTTAAAAAATGCTTCCGCACGATACGGAAGGCATTCTGGCTTCACCCGATTTTTTGCTAAATTGGCAGGCAGGGATAAGAAACACAGCTCCATAAACGTAGGGTTTTCAATGTTTTACAAAAGCATTGGCTATATTGTTTCTCCATTCCCCCTGGTCTTGCCCATGGCGAGACAGCTATTGACGAACGACCCAAAACATGTTGAACAAATTTCTCGAAGAACAAGTAAATCAATATCTGAGTGCTGCGGACAATATCCCCAATGACCTTAAGGCGCTGCTTGAACAGGTAAGCAAAGTGTACGATCGCTTCACCCCCTGGCAAACGGCAGAAGGCAGGAACGGCCATAATGCCGGAAGGCCTGAAGAAGTACTGTCGCTCCGCAGCAAACTGAGAACAGCACACAACGAACTGCAGACCATGTTCGACAATATCCAGGAGGTTTTCTATTCGGTGGATATGGTAGACTACTGCCTTTTACAGATGTCGAAAAGTTGTGAAACTATATATGGGTATACCGTCAAAGAGTTTTACGACAATCCAAATCTCTGGCTGGAAGTTGTAGTGGATGAAGACAAGCAAACCATTTTGCGCAACAATGACGCGATGTACATGGGCGAGGCATTCAGCCATGAATATCGCATACGCCGGAAAGACGGCAGCATACGCTGGATAGAATCAAGGCTGACCCCCACACTTGACAGGAATGGCCAACTGATGCGGCTCGACGGTACTTCTGCCGACATCACCAAACGCAAAGAAGCAGAGATAGCCCTCAGGGACAGCGAGGTGAAATTCCGCTACCTGATCGGCAATACGGCAGATGCTATCATGATCCGCGATGAAGACAATACAATAGTTTATTGCAGCGATTCAACTTACGGAGTTATCGGTTACCGGCCGCACGAGGTCATTGGCAAAAAAACGCTGGACGATATCCACCCGGATGACCTCGAAAGAGTTTTGAACCATCGCAGCGTTGTTTTGGAAAACCCCGGCAAACCGATAAAGCTGGTATATCGCCGGATGCGTAAAGACGGCATTTATATCTGGTGCGAAGGCAGCTCCACCAACCTGCTTCACCAACCCGAAGTACGCGGCATAGTAGTAAACTTCCGCGATATCACGGAAATGAAAGAAGCAGAGCTGGCGCTCAAAGCCAGTGAAAATAAATTCCGCTTCATGATCAGCCATAGCGCCGATGCTATTATGATCATGGATGAGAACAGGAAAGCGGTTTATGTAAGCGAGTCGATAAAACGGGTAACAGGATATTCGCCGGAAGAAATAGTGGGCAAGCCAACGCTGGAAGTAATACATCCCGACGACAGGCCAACGATGATCAAGCATTGGGAAAGGGTTGAATCGACGCGCAATGAACCTGTTGGGGTCATGTACCGGCGCCTGAAGAAAGACGGAAACTATATCTGGTGCGAAGGGATCGGGATCAATCTGCTGGACGAACCGGAAATAAACGGCATCCTCATCAACTTCAGGGATGTTACCGAACGGGTGGAGGCAGAGCTGGCATTGAAATCCTCGAACGAAGAATTGAAGAAATCTAATGCCGAACTTGACAAATTTGTCTACAGTGTATCGCACGACCTCCGGGCGCCGCTTACATCTATGTCGGGGATCATCAGCCTGGCCGAAATGGAAACTGCCGATGACACGATGCATGAATACCTGGACATGATGAAGGGCAGCATCAAAAAACTCGACGGTTTTATACACGACATCCTGGACTATTCCCGCAACGCGCGTACGGGTATCCGCAGGCAGGAGGTCGATTTCAATAAGCTGACCGACGATATAACGGACAATCTGCGGTTTATGGAACCGGGTGCAAAAGTGAAGATCACCCGTAACATAGCCGGCGACAATTACTGCAGCGATAAAGGGCGGGTAGGGGTGATACTGAATAATCTTGTCTCCAACGCGGTACGGTACTATAACCCCGAAGCGAACGAACACAGGGTGAATATAGATGTCAGGCCAGCCGGCAGTGATATTGTCATAACGGTGAGCGATAACGGAATTGGGATACCCGTAGATAAACACACACATATATTTGAGATGTTCTACCGTGTCTCGCAGAAATCCACCGGCTCTGGCCTGGGTTTATACATCGTGAAGGAAACTGTTGAAAAAATGAACGGCCATATCTCCATGGAGTCGGAGCCGGGCAAGGGTACCACCTTTACGATCACCATTCCAAACCTCTGCTAACCTGAATTTCGTGTGGGTAAATAGATGACGAAGATCATCAGCGGTTATAAGAAATAGTTCTAAATTCACTATTAACAACACAACGCCGAAGACATCTTGACGTTGTAAAGATAAGGGACCTTTCAAAAATATTTTATTATGCTTCGTTATCGCATGATGGAAAATGATACGCAAAAATTCATGCAGCCGTCTATCGCACGCCGCGTGAAAAATGCAGCCAACGGCATTGTCAACTACCTGTTCGGCATGCGCGAGGTAGAAGTCACCGTAGAGCAAAGGGGCAATAAATTCAGCTATACATACAAAAAGCTAAGCTCAAAACCTTAAAGGTTGAAGGCCGCTATTGAAATCCGTTATTTGCCGATAATGTATATTTAGGTGGCAGGCATTAATTTCGTCCTGCAATAAAACAACACCTTCTTGCAGCGAAGCCACACTTACCTGCCTTATAGCGACACCGGATATTTTTCCGCATTGGTTATTGACTACCTCGCAAATCATGGTGCGGCAAGGCCTTTTTTTTCATTCACTCCCGATAGCTCAGGTATTGCACGGTCTATAGAGCAGCGCTCTAGGACCCCGATTGATCGCGGCACTTTGTCTGGTACACTTGAGCGGCAATATTTATCGCTGAAGAAACACCCTAAGGTGGAAGAGCATATTGCGCAACTCAGGGCTGAGAATACTTTTACTGTCTGTACTGCGCATCAGCCAAACCTGCTTACCGGCTACCTGTATTTTATCTATAAGATAATACATGCCATAAAGTTGTCGGAAGAACTTAAAGCAAGTTATCCTGGTAAAAACTTCGTTCCTGTTTACTACATGGGCAGCGAAGACAACGACCTTGACGAGCTGGGCACATTCAATTACGCGGGCAAAAAATATCGCTGGGATGGCGGGATGAAAACACAGAGCCTGAAGCCATTATTGAATGAGTTATTCAAAGTACTCGGTCCTCCGGGTGCAAACCTGGATTCGCTGACCGAAATGCTTACTGAGGCGTATCTTAAACACGAAACCATCGGCGCAGCTACCCAATACCTCGTTAATGAACTATTCGGTCGATATGGCTTGCTGGTTCTCGACCCAGATGACGCCGTATTAAAAAAACAATTCATCACCATCATGAAGGACGACCTGCTCAATCAGCAGGCATACTCCCTCGTTTCAGCACAGGCGGAAAAGCTGGAAGAACATTTCAAAGCACAGGCACATCCACGGCCAATAAATTTATTTTATCTCAAAGACGGCCTGCGAGAACGCATCGAGAAGCAAGGCAGCAACTGGCAGGTATTACACACCGGTATACAATGGACCGAGACAGAACTGTTGCACGAGTTGGAGACGCACCCGGAGCGGTTCAGTCCGAATGTGATACTGCGGGGGTTATTCCAGGAAACTATCCTGCCCAACGTTGCGTTTATTGGCGGAGGCGCGGAGGTCGCCTATTGGTTACAGCTGAAACCATTGTTTGAGTATTATAACGTGTTCTACCCTGTTGTTTTGTTGCGTCAATCTGTCTTATGGATAAACAAACGCCAGTCGGAGCTGCGCGAAAAAACCGGCCTGACAATTGAGGAGATGTTCAAACCCGAGACGGAGCTGGTGCGGCAATACATTACCACGCACGGTGACAATGGCTGGCAGACCACTGAAGAAGTAACCGCAATTGAGAAAATACTGGCGCAATTACGTGCAAAGGCCACATCACTTGATGTTACGCTTCGCAGCTCGGCCGATGCCGTGATGGCGAAAATAAGGTACCAGGTACAGGTGCTGGAGAAGAAAATGCTGCGGGCCGAAAAACGCAAGATGCAAACCGAACTTTTGCGCATCAGCAAACTGAAGCAGGATATTTTTCCGAACAACAGCCTGCAGGAACGTGTAGAGAATTTCGTCGGTTATTACCTGCAATATGGCAGTGCTTTTTTCGATGTGTTGAAAGATGCCATTCAGCCACTTAAGAACGAATTTCTTGTCATCGAAGAAAAATAACAGAAAAGGCATAGTTTTTGCGAATTTTACACCATATCAAACACACAATTATGATCAGTAAAAAATTACGTTTAGCCATTATCAGCCTATGTTTTCCGGCCATGGCGTTTGCGCAGGCAGGTGTTGGGACGGTTGCCAAAGCATTGCCTGTTGATATAGACCTGGGAATAAAACTGGGCGCCAATTTTTCCAAACTGGAAGGAAGTATTTTTGACGACCAATATCGCACCGGTTTCCTTGCAGGCGCATTCGGTGGCGTGAAGTTCAGGAGGTTTGGGGTTACTGCGGAATTATTATACAGCCGCACTAAACTTACTTACAGGCCAAACTCATTACCTGGCACTTTCTTTAAGGATTCTGCTAATGTTGGTAAAGAAAACTCTTTTGCGATAAGCACTTTAAGCATTCCCTTGCTGCTGAATGTAAAAATAGTAGGCCCTGTATGGTTCCAGGTAGGCCCTCAGTACAACAATCTTATCTCCATTGGTGATGATAACGGCTTCCTGAAAGATGTAGAGTCTGTATTTAAGAATGGCGGCATTTCGGGCGTTGTAGGATTGCAGGCAAATGTCACTAAGATCAATGTTGGCGCTCGCTATATTTTCGGTTTTTCTGACATGAACAATACAGCTAGTCCTTCAGTCAGTGACCAATGGAAGAACCGCACGATACAATTGCACATAGGGTATTCATTCCTCTAAAAAGGTTTAACTCATAAACAAAAAAGAGAGCTGCACAGCTCTCTTTTTTGTTTTAAGGCCATGCATAGCCGCATCGTGCGAAACCACTATAAACAGCAATAGGTTGGTGTTTGTCACACCAACCTATCTTATGTGTTTAGTATCAGAATAGTTTACTTCAACAAAGAAGGTACTTGCAACTTGTTAGGGCATCCATATTTTTTGCTTCCACTGCAGGAAGCAACAAATACTGCCAATACTACCATTGCCACCACGGGAACCAGACGACGAAAACGAACGAGTGCTTGCATAATTATAATTGACTTATGTAAATGTAAAAAAACCTTCCGTTACTTTGTATGCAAGATAAGATTTTTTGATGAAACATATACACTTCATAGCTGTCGGCGGGGCAGTAATGCACCAGCTGGCATTGGCACTGCATAAACAGGGAAATACCGTTACGGGAAGCGATGATGAGATAAACGACCCAGCCAGATCGAACCTTGCGGCAGCCGGCATTTTGCCTGAAAAAGCCGGCTGGTTTCCTGAAAAAATAACAAAAGATTTAGACGCTATCGTGCTTGGCATGCATGCAAAAGGGGACAATCCCGAACTGCTCGCCGCGAAACAGTTGGACATTCCAATATATTCATTCCCCCAATATGTGTATGAAGTAAGTAAAAACAAAAAGCGAGTGGTAGTGGCCGGCAGTCATGGCAAGACCACCATTACGTCGATGATCATGCACATACTGAAAGCGGAGGGCATCGATTTCGACTATCTCGTTGGCGCTAAAGTTGCCGGATTCGACCAGTCAGTAAAGCTCAGTGATGCACCGGTCATTGTTCTTGAAGGCGATGAATACCCTGCATCTGTAGAGGAAAAACGGCCGAAGATATTTTTCTACCATCCGCATATTTCGGTGCTCAGCGGTATTGCCTGGGACCATATCAATGTTTTCCCGACCTATGATAACTACCGCAGCCAGTTTGAACAGTACCTGCAAGGAATAGAACCCGGCAGCCCGGTTTTTTACAACAATAAAGACGAAGAGGTACGCAAAGTAATGGCGACCTCTGCAGGACATCTTCATGCAGAACCGTATAGCATGCCTGCTTATCACTACGAAGATGGACAAGCTGTGATCGAATTGAAGACCGGCAATATTCCCGTTTCCGTTTTCGGTAGCCACAACCTGCTGAATATGCAGGCGGCAATCGCTGTATGTAAGGAGCTTGGCGTCAGCGAGGAAAAATGTTATGAAGCTATCAAAACCTTCACCGGCGCTGCACGCAGACTGGAAAAGATATTTGAGAAAGACGGGATCATTGCTTTCCGCGACTTTGCCCATGCACCATCGAAATTAAAAGCCACTCTGGATGCCGTACGCGAAGTATGGCCTGAACATACTTTGATCGCCTGCTTCGAGCTGCATACCTACAGCAGCCTCAACGAAAAATTCCTGAAACATTACATGCACAGCATGGACTCGGCCGATAAGGCTGTGGTTTATTTTAGTCACCACGCGTTGTCGCTGAAGGGGCTTCCTGCGCTGGAGCCCGAACAGGTGCATAAATATTTCAACCGGGAAGACCTTGTCGTAGCCGACAATAAAGAAATGCTGGAAGCAACCATGAAACGGTCGCTGGCTAACGCTGAAAAACCCCTGTGTTTACTGCTTATGAGCTCAGGTACTTTCGACGGAATTGACTGGAATGCCGTAAGTTCGCAGTAAATTAGCGTGAATGGCCCAACTTTTACTCAAGAAACCTATCATATTTCTTGACCTTGAAACCACCGGCACCGACCATGCGAAGGACCGCATCATAGAGCTGGCGCTGGTGAAACTCACCCCAGACGGCGGCAGGCAGAGCTACGTCCGCAGGATCAATCCCGGCATGCCTATCCCACCCTCTTCCACAGCCATACACGGTATCACCGACGAGCACGTAAAGGGTCTTCCAACATTCAAGCAAATTGCAAAGGAGCTATACGACTGGATGAAAGGCTGTGACCTGGGCGGCTATGCATCCAGCAAGTTTGACATTCCCCTGCTGGCGGAGGAATTTCTGCGCGCTGGCGTCAATGTAGATTTTACCGAAAGGCATATGATAGATGTGCAGCAGATATTCTTCAAAATGGAGAGCCGTACACTGACCGCCGCCTATAATTTCTATTGCAACAAGACCCTTGAAAACGCACACAGTGCCGAGGCCGATATACTGGCGACTATCGAGGTGCTGGAAGCACAGCTTGACCGGTATGGCGAACTGAGCAGGGAAGTGAAGCCTTTGCATGAATTTACCGGTGGCGAACAGTTTGTTGATTATGCCCGGCGCATTGTTATGAAAGACGGTCATCCCGTGTTCAACTTTGGCAAACATAAAGGCCGTAAGGTGGAAGACATTTTTAACGAGGAACCGCAATACTACGACTGGATGATGCAGGCAGACTTTGCCCTGCATACCAAACAGAAGATATCGGAGATCCTTAATAAAATGAAATTGCAGAAGGCCGGCCTCAAATCCTGATATTTAACGAATCTTTATTTCATAATTGACTATTTTGGAGCTTTTTAATTGCCCGTTTTGGACAAACTTGTAATCATACCTACCTACAACGAAAAAGAGAATATCAGTAAGATCATTCTGAAAGTATTGTCTTTGGCCGGCAATTATCATATCCTCATAGTAGATGACGGCTCGCCCGACGGCACCGGCCACATCGTAAAAGACTTACAGCAACAACACCCCGGGAAAGTACACCTGCTGGAGCGCAGGGGCAAGCTTGGGCTTGGCACAGCGTACATCGCAGGTTTTAAATGGGCACTGGAAAAAGAATACGAATATATCTTTGAAATGGATGCCGATTTCTCTCATAATCCTGACGACCTGCTGCGTTTGCACCAGGCTTGTGTAGCAGGAGCAGATGTTGCGATCGGGTCGAGGTATGTGAGCGGCGGCAAAGTGGTGAACTGGCCCTGGGACAGGATATTCATCTCTAAAGGTGGTGCGATGTATACACGCCTGATCACCTGGATGCCCGTGGCTGACCCAACCGCAGGCTTCGTTTGTTACAGGAGAAATGTACTAAAGGCCATTCCCCTCGATAAAGTTGAGTTCATCGGTTATGCCTTCCAGATAGAAATGAAATATCGCGCATGGAAGCTGGGCTTCAAGATCAAAGAAGTACCTATAACTTTCATCGACCGTACAGAAGGCCAGTCGAAAATGACAAAAGGTATTGTACAGGAAGCGATGTATGGCGTGTGGAAGATGCGCAACTTTACAAATACAGTACTTTAGGCTTTCCTCCAGTTTTCCACTACAGCAGCGTTTGTTTTCAGCCAGGCCATCGAGTGCGGCCCTTCCGTAAACAACAGATCAAGCATACTTAGACCGGGCAGAAAACCATTTCTTTCGGAGAACAATTGGTAGTACAGGTTTTCGGCCAGTGGATCTCGTTCTATTCCGGGTTTAAAATTCCTTCTGAGATCAGCCGCACCGGGATAGTCTTTTTGATAGCTGGTCAATATCTCTTCTTCAAATTTGACATTGAGCTGCTGTTTTAACCAGTGCATTGATGCGAGGTTGAAATCTGCCAGCTTCTCAAATGTATTTTCAAACAATACAGTAAGTGAAGGCTCATAGTGTTCAAAATAAGGCGCTCGTTTGTACACAGACACTAACGTGCGCCAGTGCTGCACCTGCCAGCGTTCATGGCTGCTGATCTGTACTTCGGCCATAGCACGGCGCTGCTGGCGGCCCTCCACAAGCGGAATGCTTAGGGCAATAAGTCCGTTAGCGCCGGTGATGTAGTACTTGTTCCGGTAGCTCATTTTTTCGAAATGTTCACTCACATCAAAACAAACCTTCATAACCCGGCTTGCCTGCAACCACCAGTAAATGTTAGGAAAAGGTAAAACCGGGCTGATAATGACTGACATACGACGGCAAATAAAGCTAATTAAGCTAATTTGCGGCAAATCTAAGGGAAATGCCACGCTGGATAGGCCTATGTTTTTGCTTGTTGCTCTCGTTGAATGTGTCTGCGATCAATGCGGTTGTGTCGCATGCGATCTTCTATGCTTATCAACCGGGCAAGCCAGTACTACCCTATGCTGAAACCTATTGGCAGATCGATCCTTCATCCATTCATTATGCGCAGCAGGCCGATAGCAGCTGGTCGGCCAGGCTGAAGACAGACATCGTGTTCACTTACGAGGACGGTACGCAGGTCGAAGATCATTTCATCCTGAAGACGGCGCCCAAAGCCAGCTACCAGCAGGCATTTCATCAAACCATTCTCGACCTGCGCCGGTATACGCTGAGGCCCGGAAAGATCGCTTTATCGATGCGCATAACAGAAGAGCTGTTTCCGGACAAGGTTTTTAATTTTTCAAAGAATTTTGTTATCGATACGATCCCTTCAGGGCCATACTATAGCAATATCCAGGTGCTCGATACTGCTTATGACGGCGACGGCAACTCTGTATTTCACAAAAACGGTAAAGTACAAATACCGCTGAGCACCAATTTCCTGGATGATCACAGAAATACACTCCATTTGTATACTGAATTATACAGCACCTCCACACTGGATACATCGCTGGCACCATTCGTACAACGGGTGTTCATCTCCCGGAAACCAAATGGATCACCGCTGCTGGGTATTGTTCAGAAAGACACGATAAAACCCGCAACGGTTATTCCTTTCATCGGCCGTTTCAACATCAGTTCGCTCAGTTCCGGAAATTATTATGTGAATGCGATCCTGGAAAATATTCAAGGTGTGGTTGTGGCGCAACAGTCAACATTCTTTCAGCGGAGCAATAAAAACCCGCAGACAGCACAAGACAGCGCTGCCGCCGATAGTGCAGAGCAGAACATCACCTACATCGACCTCAATTCCACTTTCATCGCTAAGTACAGCTTTGCACAGGTACGCGCCATTCTCAAAATGATGTTGCCCGTCGTTTCGCCTAACGAGGCCTCCATTATTTATGGCTTCCTCAAAAGGCCGGATGAAACGTACATGCGTTATTTCATTTACAATTTCTGGAAGGATCAAAATCCTAAAGACCCGAAAAAAGCATGGGACGAATACACGGCGAAGGTGAAAGACGTGAACAAACTTTTTGGCTACGGGCATTTGCCGGGCTACGAGACCGAACGCGGCATCGTGTATCTGAAATATGGCAAACCCACAGAACGGATAGTAGTGGAAAATGAGCAGGGTTCGCTACCCTATGAGCTCTGGCAGTATAATGCCACTGCAAAACAGGGCTCTGGCAGTTTCTTTATTTTTTACCGGCCGCGCAATATGATCAATGATTTTACCCTGCTGCACTCTACTGTGCCGGGAGAAATAAGAACTACCCAGTGGCGACAAATACTTTATACGAACGGATCTAACCCCTCGGCCCGTGCGGAACAATTCAATATCAGGTAATGGAACTTCATTTCTACAAATACCACGGCGCAGGCAATGATTTCATCCTGCTTGACAACAGGGAGGGAAAAGTGTCCCTTACCACCGGGCAAGTTGCTTTTTTATGCGACAGGCATTTTGGCATTGGCGCCGATGGGTTGATGTTGCTAGAAACTGTTGGCGGTTACGATTTCAGGATGGTCTACTATAACTCCGACGGTAATGAAAGCAGTATGTGTGGCAACGGCGGCAGGTGTATCACTGCGTTTGCCAAACAGCTTGGCTTAGTAACCAACAGGGCCAGCTTTATCGCTATCGATGGCGCACACCAGGCAACCTGCAATGGCGATG
>CAMPKG010000008.1 GCA_946887085.1 uncultured Sphingobacteriales bacterium | reverse complement strand
TGGATAGGCTGGCCCGGCGGTATCGTGGAAGACGATCGCCGTGCCGATGTCACTAACGAACTGCAGCAAAAAAATCTTCAGCCAGTTTTTCTGACACAGCAGGAGATCAATGATTTTTACGAAGGTTTTTCGAATGAGACCCTTTGGCCATTGTTTCACTATTTCCCCACGTACACTACTTACAATCCACAATATTGGGAATCGTATAAAAGTGTCAATCAAAAGTTTGCAGCCGAAATATTAAAAATTGCCACAAAAGACGATATCATCTGGATACACGATTATCAGCTGATGCTCCTGCCGCAGATGATACGCGACAAGATACCCGACATCAGCATCGGTTTCTTTCAGCACATTCCTTTCCCGTCTTTCGAGATATTCAGGATTCTGCCCTGGCGCAAAGAGCTGATAGAAGGTGTGCTTGGCGCCGATGTGGTAGGCTTCCAAACTTATGATGACGTGCGCCACTTCCTCAGCGCTGCTACGCGTATACTGAATGTAGACTGCATGGCAAACGAAATTGCGCTGGGTACAAGGCAGGTAACCGTCGACGCTTTCCCGATCAGCATCGACTATAAAAAATACAGGTCGCTGGCAGAGGAGAATACAACGCGCCGCAACGAGCGCAAGCTCCGCCAGCTTATCAATCACAACAAGCTGGTCATTTCCATCGACAGGCTGGACTACAGCAAAGGGATCATTCCAAGGCTCCGCGCTTACCAGCTGTTTCTCGAGCGCCACCCTGAGCTGCGCGGAAAGGTGACCATGATACAACTGGTAGTGCCATCGCGCGATACGGTACCAAAATACAAAGAACTGAAAGAAGAAATGAACAGGCTTGTCAGCGAGATCAACGGCAGGTTCAGCACGCTTGGCTGGCAGCCAATACAGCATTTCTACCGTTCTTTCCCGATACATTTGTTATCTGCCCTTTACAAAGCTGCAGATGTAGCACTCGTCACACCTATGCGCGACGGTATGAACCTCGTGAGCAAGGAATATGTGGCCAGCAAACTTGATCAGAAAGGAATATTGATACTGAGTGAAACTGCCGGGGCTTCCCGGGAATTGTCTGATGCGATAATGATCAATCCCAACGATATGTGGGATTTTGCTGACAAGATATACCAGGCGTTAAATATGCCCGAAGATGAGCAGAAGCGTCGCATGAGTTCGATGCAGCAAATAGTGTCCAAGTTTGATATACATAACTGGGTAAAGAATATTATGGACAAGCTGGAAGAAGTAAAAGCACAGCAGCAGGACTTTTCTACCCGCCTCATCAGCCAGCCCATACAGCAGAAGATCGGCATTCGTTATTACTATGGCCAAAAGCGGCTTATATTCCTCGATTATGATGGAACACTGGTGCCTTTCCATAAACAGGTAAATGCAGCCGTACCCGACGAGGATCTTCTGAAAATGCTGGGCAACCTCGCAACAGACCCTGCAAATACAGTTGTAATAACCAGTGGCCGCGACTACCATACGCTTGATGCGTGGCTGGGGCATTTACCGGTGGACATGATCGCCGAACATGGAGCCTGGTACAAAGAACATGGTAAACAATGGCGTAGCCGTCGCGACCTGAACAATGAATGGCGGCAAGAGATCTATCATGTAATGGACCTCTATACGCGCCGTACACCCGGAGCATTCATCGAGGAAAAAAGCTTTTCACTTGTTTGGCACTACCGCCGTGTTGAAGAAGGACTTGGCCAACTCCGCGCGCATGAGCTAATGGCGGACATCAAGCACTTTGTAGCCGACCAGGGATTGCAAATGCTCCAGGGAGATAAAGTGATAGAGATAAAGAGCATAGCAGTGAACAAAGGCAAAGCTGCCAAACGCTGGCTGGAAAGGGACCAATTTGATTTTGTGATGGCCATCGGCGATGACCACACAGATGAAGATACGTTCAAAGCTATGCCGGATGATGCGATTACCATTAAGGTCGGCACTAACGTCTCCGCAGCAACTTATTTTGTTAACTCTTTTGCAGATGTACGTGCACTGCTGCATGAGATATATGTTGCAGAAAATATCGGCAATGAGCTTCAGCGCCAGAAGTCATTATTGAAAGAAGCAAGCTAACTATCCATTACGAATCATAAATGTAAAAGCTCCGTTGGTTGACGGAGCTTTTACATTATTGTTACCTGCATTTCTTTATGAAGGATTATCTTGTAAGTGTGCCTAGAAAACTTCTGTTCTGCTTATTGATGTTTCTTACAAAAACCACGATCGGACAAGAGCGAGAGATTGTATTTATTATCGATACTGTCATAACAAACTCAGAAGAGTTACGCTATGGTATAGGTTGGGAATGGCTCGACCAAAACCGTGACATACCAGCAGAATTTGTGTACACTGATGCCATTCTTAAAAAAACGTATCCAAACTTTATTCAAGAAATAAAATTTTACGATTCGGTAGAAACCGATATTATAATGCCGCTTGACGATAAGCATGGTGAATTTTTTATCAGAGGAATTAATAGAGTATTAGATACCTTGCGAATACGCAAGTGGACGGTAATTCAAAATGATCTTAGCGACACAATCTCAACTGAAACCACATACATCAAAAAAAGAAATGACAGTTCCTCGCCTCCCCCATATCTAGTCAAAACTGAATTCAAAACTAAGAAAGGGAAAGTGCCCTATTCGAAAGTCATTCGTTTAAATATCAACGGCCAAGACCATAGACTGCTGATAGAGCCATCAAGAATGCCTTTACGTACATCCGGTCATGGTTACAGACCTTCAAAACGCTATGACAGATACCGAAGAAATGAAGCAAAGTCATCGAAAAAAATATACAGGTATACCTACTTTCATTTCGTCGAATGTCACATTATGTATAGATATCGTGGTGAGTTTCATTTTTAGTAAGCTATAAAAATCCCGGCCTGTCCAGTTTCTTCGCTATGCGATAAGCTGCATTCATTAACCCCACATGGCTGTATGCCTGCGGAAAATTGCCCCATTGGCTGCCGTCGCTTGCATCAACATCCTCGCTGAGCAAACCAAGGTGATTGGTAAAGCGCATCAGGTGGTTGAAATTCTCAATGGCTTCATCAACCCTGCCTACGCAGGCGAGCGCTTCCACATACCAAAAAGCTGTGATCAGGAAAGTAGTTTTAGGTTTTCCGAAATCATCGGTGTGCAGGTAGCGGTAAAATAGCCCGTGCTCCGCCTTTAGTTCTGCTTCCACTGCAGCTAAATGGTCTCTTGCCCGTTCAGATTTCGGGTGAAGATAGTGCATCAAAATAAGCTGCAGGGTGCTTGCATCGAGGTTTGAAGTGCCTATTGCCTGGGTGTATACTTTGCGCTTCGGATCATAACATGCCTCAATTTTCTCAATTGCTTTGTCGTGCAGCTTGCGTGCAGTTGCCAGTAATTGTTCATCGCCTATATGCCGGGCCATCTTAATGGCAGCCATACAACCCGCCCACTGGAAAAGATTAGTATAACAATGATGCTGCGTGAAATGCCTGAATTCCCATATGCCCGCGTCGGGCTCGTCGATCGTGCGCTCGATTTTTTCAAGTATGTTGCTGATCCATTTTGATGAATCATGCCTTTCTTCAAAAATGAAACGGCGATCGGTATACAATGGCAACAGAGATAGTAATACCTGCCCGTAAGTATCGTTTTGTATGTGCTCTACCGCCTGGTTGCCGATCCGTACTGGCTTGTTTCCCCGGTATCCGTCGAGGTCTGCGATGGTCTCGACAAAATCGGCTGTGCCAGTGATCTTATACAACGGGTTGTACCTGCCATCTTCCTTCACCGCCACATTTGCAATGAACTGGAAATAATGCTCAGCCTCCTCAAAGTGGCCAATATTGTTAAATGCATTGAGTATATAGTATGCATCGCGCAGCCAGCAGTAACGATAATCCCAGGTGCGGCCGCTTCCGTCAAACTCCGGCAGGCTGGTAGTGCTTGCCGCAACGATGGCGCCGGTGTCTTCGTACTGGTGTATCTTCAATGCCAGCGATGAGCGGATCACCTGTTGCTGGTACATATTTCCGATCCCTGTGTTCTTTATCCAATGTCTCCAGTGCGACACTGTTCGCATCAGGAAGTCTTCGGCGGTAGTGATCAAAGGCGCCTCCAATGGCAAACCATAAGTAAGCACCAGGTATTTTGTTTCGTTGAGCACAAAGAACTGTTCGTTCATGATGTAATTGACGGACACATTTCCCGTCAAGCGTAGCGTGCGGTCAAGCCCAAGGAATTCTATGTGATTACTGCCAGGCACCGATTTGAGTTCTATCTCGCCGTATTCTCCTACCGGCCTGCATGTTATCTTTATTTTCGGATATCCTACCACCGGTTCTATCTTGCGCACCACCATCAGCGGACGGAAATAACGTTCATACAATTGAAAGCGCGGCGCAAAATCAGTGACCCGGTATTTGCCGTCGCCGCATTCTATTTCAGTAGTAAGTACGTTGGTGTTCTCTATATAACGTTGTGTAGAAAAAAGTTCTCCTTCGGGAAGTATCGAAAATTCGCCGCCTTTCTTCTTATCCAGCAAACCGCCGAATACGAAACTACTGTCGAACCGCGGCCAGCAAAGCCACGAGATGTTGGTATCCTTCTGCACGTGCGCCAGGTAGGCGCAATTGCCTATGATACCTGATTCATAAATATGTTTCTGCATATCAGCCGATTAGCGGGGTTTTGCTAATGTCGACAAAAAAAAGATGCCAGCTATTAAAAACCTGGTCACAGGGCGGTGATATACCAGCAGCTGTAATAGTGTGCGTAGTTATTGATGAACAGAATATTATTGAGTTTTGCGGGTGCTTTGTTGATGACGCAGGCTTCAGGCAGCTTCCCTTCTGTTATAGCATGCATCAGCAATCCAAGCCCAAAAGAACTGGCCGTGCCGTACTCACCACCCAGGTGCTTGAACGCCGCATAGCTGTTGTTTTTGAACGTCACCTCCTGGAGGCCTTTGTAAAACGTTTCGCTTCTTACGTCGCCACTTATACCCAGCATCACGAGATCAACACCATCCACGTCAATTGAATTGCGCGAAAGAAAATCATTCACTTTTTGAAAAGCGGTGACATTGTCTTTGGTGATGACCGTAGCTATATCCTTTACACGGAGGTATTTATCCACCAGGGGTTTGTCTGACACTACGAAAAATGCAGCGCCTTCGCCGGCTATTGTGCCTTCACTGGAGGTGGTCAGGATATGTGCCGGTTCAATGAAGTCTTTTGTATAGATCTTTGCGCGTTGCAAGGCGGCAAAACTGATATTGGTCAGTTCGTCGATGCCGCCCGCCAGTATTTTTTCGCCGGGATGATTTTCGAGATATAATTGTGCATCTATCAGTGCATGCTCAAAAGAATGGCCGCGTTGCACATAAGTCAGGTTATGCCCGTAGCAGCCTGTAAGCAATGCTATCTGCCCCGCTACCGTATTATGTGTCGACTGTATAAATGCAGTTGGTGTGAGCATTTGCTCGTCCTGCTCCACCATTTTGTTCAGGAACACTTCTGTATCGTGCAGGCAGCCCATCGCAGTACCAACAGAAAACCCGTCAGGCTTTTCAACACCTGCCTGCTTCATGGCGACCTTCGCTGCTGCAATACCCATACGTACGGCTTTACTCATGCGGCGCAATTGCATTGGCGGTATCTCACTTGTATAGTCAGGTTCTATGGCTAACACCCTGTCCGTTTCACCGCTGGGTGGCGGCAGAAATTCTCCGGACTTGTTATTTCCCGATCCGCTGATAATACCCGCACTATTTATATACAGATCCATATTAGCATTTTGAGAAAACAAGCGATGTACAATTGCCGCCAAAGCCAAACGAGTTCGACAATACGTGTTTGATATCCTGTCCTGTCAGCAATTCTGTAACAGGTTTAAATGTCACGTCTTCCATCTGTGTTTCCCAGCGTAGATTGGGGAACACTATTCCGTCCTGTATGGCAATACAACTAAACGCTGCTTCCACACCACCAGCGGCACCCAGCGTATGACCGGTATATCCTTTGGTCGATGATGCATGCGGCACTTTACCTTCAAACAAAGCCTCTATTGCTTTGCCTTCGCTACTGTCGTTGTTGGCTGTCCCCGTTCCATGCAGGTTGATATAGTCAATATCCTGAGGTGAGACTCCTGCTTTCTTCATGGCATTGCCCATGGCCAGTTTGTTGCCTGTGCCATCGGGCGATGATGCTGTCTGGTGATAAGCATCATTGGCATTGGCATAACCGCTTACAATGCAGATTGCCTTCGCGCCGCACTGCTGCATTGCTTTTTCACTCATCAGAACAATGTAACCCGCACCTTCGCCCAGGTTCAACCCGCGCCTGTTGTTGTCAAAAGGCTGACAGGGACGCTTGTCGAGTATCATCAGCGTATTAAAGCCGTTCAGGGTAAATTTTGATAAACCATCTGCTCCGCCCGCCACAGCAATATCCAGCATGCCGTTACTGATCATCTGTGCGGCCATCATGATGCTGTTGGCAGATGAGGAGCAAGCCGTGCTCACCGTGGTTACAAAATCAGTAAAGCCAAAAAGACCCGCAACGATCTCGGTTACAGCACCGCATTCGTGGTTGGCCAGCCTGAAAAAATGTTCTTCCCCATCAACACCGCGTTTGAATTCTGCATAATAACTTTCTGTCAGGTCCATTCCGCCAACCGTGTTCGCGGAAAAAAAACCTGTACGCAACCCTTTTGCTTTATGCGCAAATGGCGCCCATGCCTCCTGTACAGCAACAGCACTTAACAATGCTGTACGGGGCCAGGTAATATCGGCACCTGTTAATCCGGCAAGTTGGTTGTTGGATAGTTTTACTTCTGCTACGGGAAGTTCGTCGCTCCAGTGGGTGGTAAGAAATTCAGGTTTACCGATGTTGCTCCTTCCATCTACAAGAGAACTTTTGCAGGAAGCAGTATCATTGCCGATAGCAGTGATGATACCGGTATTCACAACATAGGCTGAATTCTTCATCGGTCGTACCTTACGCTTTTGCCTGCGAAGATAAGGCCTGAAGCCGGAGCTTGTCTGCGTTCCTGCGAACGTCCGTCAAAAAATCCGCGGATGCTGTGGTCAATATCGCCTGCCGGGCAGCTGGCAGGGATCGTTGTGATAATTCCTTCTTCACCATCCTGCGCCTCTGTTCTCTGGCGTACCGCCCTCAAATTCCATGGTTTTATCAAATGTAGTCTCATTTGCCTTCAAAAACCTTTTTAACCTCTTTCATATATCTGCTGCATTGCTGCCGCGGTAAAATTGTCGTTTTTCCCGTTTTTTGTTATCCAGAACAAGCAAGCGTCGCCGCCCGCACCTGTTGCATTTGCCCATCCGCAAAGGCAGGCTTCCATTCCCCTGTTCTTCAAAAGACCTTCCACCCAAAACTGCAGCTCGTTCGCATCAAAGTCCTCGCTTACCAAACAGAGTTGCTCGCCTTTGAAACCATGCCTGATGCATATCTCGCCAAGCATTATATTGGGTAACGTGTACACAAATAACGCAGGACTCGGAATACTTGCAATACTGTTCTGGTATTTTTTATCCACATCAATACACCCACCCGATGTCATCATCACAACTGCGATCTTTGACTTATCTAAACTCTCGTATAAAGAACGATCATGGAATGACAGGAGATATTCTGCGCCGGCCCAGGCCCATTTGCACAACACATCCATCTTGAAAAACTTGGGATAGTTGTGTTGCAATGCGTGGTAAAAGTTCTCCGGTGTTTTGTCGCCAGGTTGGTTTGTTAAAGTTAACGCAGGAATGCCATCCCTAAGTGCTAACTCATTGTTAATGTGTACCCAATGACTGATCTCCAGGTTCAAACTCTTGTTTGTTTAGTAGCGCAATTATGTGCTAAACCGTCGTCTTTGTGGCCTCAAGGTAGCGCGACAATGTACGCAGGTTCTTTTCGTGGTTTTTCACAAATGGATTGTTCTCATCCCAGACATAACCTGCCAGCACCGAACATATCTGCGACATGATCTCAGGGTTCCTGTTCTCAGCAAAGAACACAGTGAACAAGGTGCCGTCATACCATCCATTCACATAAGTTCGGAACACATCGACACCCTGCATCATCTTCTTCATATACTCATTCTCCCAGTCAGGATTTTCGCCATTCAGTTCTTTAATCACCATTTTGGCGGCCAGCTGCGCCGATACGGATGCCAGCGTTACGCCGGATGAAAACACGGGATCGAGGAACTCGGTCACATTGCCGGTAAGCACGAAACCTTTGCCGTAGAACGTAGAAGTGGTAGAGCTCCAGCTTTGCAGGCTGCGCGGCTCCGGCCAAACCATTTCCGATTCATCGAAACGTATTGCCAGCTCGGGTTGCGCATTGAGCAGCGCCCAGTATTGCTCTTTTATTTCCGAAGGGAATTTTTCGAAGAACTCAGGATCGCCGACATAGCCAACGGAGGTATTACCGTTGGAGAAAGGTATCACCCATATCCACGTCTTTGGATCGTGTACGTAAACAGTGATACGGTTTGGCTCAACAGCTTCGCTGCGCTTGGGATCGGTCATGTGGCAAAACACTGTTCTGCGCGGCGGCTGCGACGAAGGTTTGTCCAGGCCGAAAAGGCGTGGTATCACACGTCCATAGCCGCTGCCATCTACAATGAACCTTGCCCTGATCGTTTCTTCTTTACCATCTTTTACCACTGTAGTGATCGAATGGTCATCGAATATTTTGATATCGGTTACCTCAGTTTCATAACTCAGGGGGATGCCCATTTTCTCACACTCATCGGCAAGCACTTTATCGAATTCCGAACGCGGCACCTGCCAGGTCCAGTTCCAACCCGGCGTGAATTGCTGGATGAAATTGAAATCGCATACCTGGTCGCCCATCACGAATTTCGCACCTTCTTTCTGCTGAAAATTTTTTGCTTTTACCGCATCCAGAAATTTCGCTTCTTCCAATGCTTCCATGCAGCGGGGTAGAAGGCTCTCGCCTATTACGAAACGTGGGAAAAGTTGTTTTTCTACTATTTGAACATTCAATCCGCCTTGTTTAAGGATAGAGGCGGCAATAGTGCCTGAAGGGCCCGCGCCTATTACCAATACATCAACTTGTTTATTGATACTCATATAAGTGCTCTCTGGGTCTGAAATTATTTTTTACGCAATTCAAGAATGGTGTGGCTGAGGCCTACATTATCTGTAACCTTTACCACTTCAAAACCTGCCTGGTCTATCAGCTTCGAGAACAATTCAAACGCATACATCTGGCTGTTACCATTGGCCATGGTTGTGAAGTATAACGATGTCATTTGCAGGCTGAAGGCTGACGCTTCAAAACGCTGGCGGTCCCAGAAAGTTTCGTTGACGAACACCCGGCCATTCGGCCCAAGTGCTTTGTGGCATTTGTTCAGTATAGAGATCACCTGGTGCTCGGCAAAGCAATCGAGGAACTGGCTCATCCAGATGATATCATAACCTTCGGGCAGATCGGAATTCTGATCGAGCACATCCCGCTCATGGAATTGTACACGGTCGCTGTAACCTGCATCTTCGATATTCTTACGCGCCACATTCAGCTGCACCGGCAGGTCAACAAGGCCCACTTCTATCTCATTGCTGTACTCCAGGCAAGACAAACTGAACTTACCTGTATTGGCGCCCACATCCATCACACGCTTTGGCTTATGCTCAAATATCAGCGGCATGGCTATAGGAAAGGCGTTGTCAGAATAGTAGTGGTCGAAATCGAACCAGCTCTTTTTAGCAGGCTCTGGCATGATCGACAGCCCCTGGTAAATAGTTTCCCAGTTACCAAGGTGACGAAGACCTGCCGGACGGCCTTCTTTTAAAGCTGTATACAGGTCCTGTGCGCCATCATAACACACATCGCGCATGAAGTCGGTATTGATGCGGGTCATGGCATCGTTGAGGAAGAAATGGCCTGTTTTAGCCAGGAAATAACGGTCTTTATTACGAAACACAAGGCCTATGCCCAAACCAGCTTCCAGCAACACACGCACAGCGTATATCGAAAGTCCCACTTTCTCAGAAAGCTCGTCGATGGTGGCGCCCTCTTCGCGCTTATCCTGTATCAATTTGAGGATGTTGCTATCGCGCAATATCACCGAAGCCTGGAACACATAAGGGGCGAAAGCAATGAACTGGGCCATTGATATGGCATCCAGTGCCGGTTTTTTGTCTGTTGAAAAAAGGCTGGCCTTTGCCGCCGCGGTCTTTACCATATTGTTAAACACTAAGCTCCAAAAATAAGGAACAATCGGCTTTTAACCTCAGTTTAAGCTTTTATCTATACAGTCAGTGACACCCTCCTCAAGGTCGAATGACAAAAAACTATAAATTTACAGTATGACCCGTCCAATCATCCTGATAACTCTAACAATTTTGTATTTGCCACTTCATGGTTTTGCGCAATACGATTCGAGATTGTCACTTCAGGCCGCTAATTTCTTTTCTCCTTCTTTTTATTATCAAGGCTTCACCCGCCCGATAAAAAGCATGGGGACTTCGATCACGCATAACCTATGCAACAACTTAGGAATAAAAATTGGCTATCAACAATGGATCGATCCTTTCGGCTCAGGTATTTCGGAGCCATTCGAAATTACCGTTGTAAATAAAAAACCGTGGATTGACACCAGACATAACTATAAGATGCTGGATATTTCTGGTGTATATAGCCGAAAAATAGAAAAGCATGAATTTTTTGGCGATGTAGGAATATCAAATTGTGTGGGCGAGAATTTGGTAATCACTAGTATTTATCAACAACCTGGATATCCCGACAAATTAGAGTTAACTGAACTCCGTAAAGCAAATTACTTCGGCTTCAAATACGAGATCGGATACAATTACCTATTGTTCAAAAACAGGATGAATGTTGGCGTATCAGGCAGCAGCCGCAATTATTTTGGGAAAGATGCTTTTACGCAGTATAACCTTAATGTCAATTTCGGATACAATTTCAACATCCTGAAACGAAAACAGGAGTCGAAAGAAAGCTAAGTAAAAAGGGAAAGCTGACCGCTTTCCCTTTTTTTATTCTGTCCCTTTATTGATATAATCTAAAAGTTCGTGGATGTCACCATCGGTAAGATGTGGCATAGGTGTCATCAGTTGTTTACCCCATTTTTCATACACCTCGACAGCGCGGGGATCGCCCGCTTTGATGACCTCCTGGGAGTTGCGAATAAAGGCTACGTAGCGTGCAGTATCATTATTCCAGTTGGCGAATGAGCCTTCCAGTTTCGGACCGATCTTGTCGGTCTTCAGGTTGTGGCACTGCACGCAGTTGTTGATGAATGTTTTCTTGCCGGGCGGCATCGGAGGTTCTGAGCCGACAGTTGTCTCCGTGCTTTGGGTACTGCTTTCGGTACCGCAAGCCGCCAATAGTATAACAAATGCCAAAACGAGTCCTTGCTTCATATCTATTTATTGACCAGTGAAGAAACACCGCGAAACAGCCTTCTCCAACGTATGCCATCATCACCATAGCTCAACCAAACGAACGATGCCTTGCCAACCACATGATCTTCCGGCACAAAGCCCCAGTAACGCGAGTCGGCTGAATTGTGCCGGTTGTCGCCCATCATCCAGTAATAGTCCATTTTAAAAGTGTAACTATTGGCTGGTTGGCCGTTGATGATGAACTGTCCGTTGCGCTCTTCAAAACTATTTCCTTCGTAGTTGGCAATGATACGGCGGTACAGGGAGATATTTTGCGGAGTAAGCGTCACGCTCGCACCCTTTTTCGGTATAGTTATCGGCCCGTAGTTGTCGCGGTTCCATTTGAAGTTGGCGCTGTCGTGCGGGTATACCCACTCGGCAGGGCTTGGCGACATTTCGCCCGCTTTATATGTGTAGGATTCTATGCCGGTAACCTGTGGTTGCTTGCGGATGATATCCAGCTCTGATTGTTCGAGTGTATAGAGATAAACACCATTGCCGGCCATCTGTGGCTGGTCTATATTGTAATCATCCAGTATGTCCGCCGGTATTGGCTGGCCATTGGTACGCACGATGTATGACGTTTGCATATGCGGGAAACCATCGCCCTGCTTGCCGTTTACATAAACTACGCCATTCCGTATTTCCAGCTTATCTCCCGGAACACCCACGCAGCGTTTGATATAGTTTTCCTTTTTATCGACAGGGCGCGTCATGATGGTATAGCTGGCATGTACATTTTCACGGCCATAAGCGCGCACCAGTGTATAATAATCCACTTCCTGCTGTACCTCCAGGGCCACTGTGTCGCCGGCGGGATAGTTGAACACCACCACATCATTCCTTTTCACATCACCAAAACCCGGAAGTCTTTTATATTTCCATTGTACTGCTTCGGTATAAGATTTGCCACCTGTTATGGGCATGGTATTATGCACCAGCGGCACTGCCAGGGGGGTCATAGGCACACGCGGGCCATAGGCCACTTTGCTCACGAACAGGTAATCGTTTATCAGCAGGCTGCCTTCCATAGAGCCTGTCGGTATGGTATATGCTTCAACAAAAAATGTACGGATGATGGTAGCGGCCACTATGGCGAAAATAGCGGCATCCAGCCACTCACGGCCTACGGATTTCTTCTTTTTCTTCTTTACCTCAGTAGTTGTAGTGGTAGTGGTGGTCGAACGTTTTTTGTTCCAGAATGCTAATCGCATGTAATAATCTTATAAGGCAGCAAATCTAACAAAACGGGGGGCATTTTGCGGGCTTTATATCTAATATGTAGGTTTTTTAACAATCTTCGGTTTAATTGGTCAATGACTCAATTTCTCAGCGAAATTTGAATCGAAAAACAATTGAGCCATCGAGCCATTGAGTAATTGAGCAATTATAATTGAGAAATTACGCAATTGAGCCATTGAGACATTATTCGTTATTTTGCCCCAAATTCAAATCATGGCTCGTTCTGTTACCATATTAGGCGCAGGCCTTGTAGGCTCCTTACTGGCTATCATCCTCCGCAAACGCGGTTATGAAGTGACCATCTACGAGCGCCGCCCTGATATGCGCAGCAATACGATAGCAGCTGGCCGTTCCATAAACCTGGCCATGAGCGCCCGCGGATGGAAAGCCCTCGACCTCGCCGGCCTCCGTACCGACCTGGAGAGCATTGCCATACCCATGTACGGGCGTTACCTGCACCAGGCCGATGGCAGTAGCGCCTTCCAACAATATGGCAGGAACAACGAGGCCATCTACTCCGTTAGCCGCGGCGAGTTGAATAAAAAACTCATGACCCTCGCCGAAAAAGAGGGTGTGACCATACAATTTGAGCACAGGTGCACCAAAGTGGATGTTGCCAATAACCGCCTCTTTTTTGAAAAACTCGATGGCGGGGAAGTAACTGTTGACGCAGACCTACTGTTTGGCGCCGATGGCGCATTCTCCGCCCTGCGCGCCAGTTACGCTTCCATGGAGCGTGTCAACGCATCGCAGCACTACCTGGAGCATGGCTATAAAGAACTAAGCATACCTCCCGATGCATCAGGGAAAATTCAGATGGAACAGCACGCCCTGCACATCTGGCCGCGCAAGAATTTCATGATGATAGCGCTGCCGAATACCGACGGCACTTTCACCTGCACGCTGTTTTTCCCGTTTGAAGGGCCGGTGAGCTTTGAGAAACTGAAGACAAAGGACGAAGTGCTGGCTTTCTTCAAAGAGCAGTTCCCCGACGCAGTGCCGATGATGCCAACCCTGCTTGATGATTTCTTCAACAACCCTACTTCATCGCTCATCACCACGCATATCTTCCCCTGGCACTACCAGGATAAGAGCGCGCTCATCGGCGATGCTGCGCATGCCATCGTGCCTTTCTATGGGCAGGGTATGAATGCGGGCTTTGAAGATTGCACAGTATTGTCATCGCTGATGGATATATATGGCGAGGACTGGGCGACGATTTTGAAGACATATGAGCAAAAAAGAAAGCCGAACGGCGATGCCGTAGCGCAGCTCGCACTCCTTAACTTTGTAGAGATGCGCGATAAAGTAGCAGACCCTCACTTCCTCGAGCGCAAAAAGATCGAGAAAGAGCTGGGCAAACGCTACCCCGACCGCTTCATATCAGTTTATGAAATGGTCTCGTTCAGCCATACACCCTATAATACCGCAATGAGCTGCATACATGCGCAGGACCAGTTGCTGCAAAACATCATGAGCGAAGGAAATTTTTTCGAGAACATCGAACAACAGCAGTTTTGCAACAAACTAGACGCATGGATGCACAACTATCACCGGTCGGTACAACAACTTGATTTCGGAAATGGCGCTAACTAAACGCTGGACGCTTAAGCCGGCGGATGAATCATACATCACCCAACTGTCTGAAACTCTGCGGATACACCCCGCACTGTGCAGGATACTTGCCGTACGCGGCATTTCGGGGTTTGACAGCGCCAGAGATTTTTTCCGTCCTGCTTTAGAGCACCTGCACGATCCTTTTCTGATGAAGGGCATGCAGGCCGCCGTTGACCGCATTACCGAAGCCATGGAATGGCATGAGCGCATCATGATCTATGGCGATTATGATGTGGACGGCACCACGGCTGTGGCCACCGTTTATTCTTTTCTCAGGAAGAATTACAAAGGCGAACTCGCTTTCTACATACCGCACCGCTACCGCGAAGGCTATGGCGTAAGCAAGGCCGGCATCGATCATGCGCATGCCAACGGTTACACCTTGCTCATAACGCTCGACTGCGGTATCAAAAGCGTGGAACTGATACAATATGCGCAATCGCTAGGCATTGATGTAATCGTTTGCGACCACCACACACCCGATGCTGTGCTGCCGCCTGCAAAGGCCATCCTCAATCCCAAGCAAAGCGATTGTAATTATCCATACAAAGAACTTTCGGGCTGCGGCATTGGCTTTAAGCTGATATGCGCGCTGGCTATGAAATGGGGCAAACCCATGGAAGATGCCTACGAATATCTCGACCTCGTGGCCACCAGCATAGCCGCCGACATAGTACCTATTGATGGTGAGAACCGCACCCTCGCGCACTTCGGGCTGCAGCGGGTGAATGAGAACCCATCGCTGGGGATAAAGACCCTGAAAGAACTGGCCGCGGTCAACCGCAAACTTTCTATCAGCGATTTGGTGTTTGTTATTGGCCCGCGGGTGAATGCTGCGGGGCGTATGGACGATGCCCGCAAAGCGGTAGACCTGTTCATAGAAAGCGATGCGGAGAAAATAATTGCTATGGCCGAGGCGCTGCAAAGCGACAACTTCGACCGTAAGGAGGTGGATAAGAACATCACCGAAGAAGCACTGGCCATGATACAGGGCGACAGCACCATGACCACCCGCAAAAGCACGGTGCTCTACCAGAGCCACTGGCACAAAGGAGTAGTAGGCATAGTAGCCAGCAGGCTGATAGACCATTACTACCGCCCGACCATTGTACTAACGCTGAGCAACGATAAAGTCACGGGCTCCGCTCGCTCGGTGAGTGGGTTTAATATTTACGAAGCCGTGCACGAATGCCGCGACCTGCTGGATAACTACGGGGGGCACTTCTATGCCGCGGGCATGACACTCAACCCTGACCGCGTTGCTGCTTTCATCGACAGGTTTGAGCAGGTGGTGGCCGGCAAGATCACCGAAGCCATGCTGATACCGGAGATAGAAATAGATGCAGAAATAGACCTCGGCGATATCAAGCAACCCTTCCATAATATCATCCGCCAGTTCGAACCGTTTGGGCCGGGCAATATGAAACCCGTGTTCCTCACACGCGGCGTTACCGACTACCAGGGCCACAGCCGGGTAGTGAAAGAGCAGCACATCAAATTCGTTCTCACACAGGGACGTGGTGTGGTGGTAGATGGCATCGGCTTCAACCTGGCTGAAAAATTCGACATCGTACAGAAAGGAAAATTCGATGTACTCTACACCATCGACGAGAACGAATTCAACGGCATCACTAAATTGCAAATGAAGGTGCTGGATGTGCGGCCGGCGCAATAAACTTATTTACCAAACGCCATCGCGAGGAACGAACTTAGCGAAGCGCTCTCATGAGAGAATTAAACCTACAGGTCTTCAACATTCCTGCCTGCGTCGCGCTTGGCTTTGAGCTGCTCTTTTTTGTCGATGTTCAGTGCATCGATACGGTCCTCCAGCGATTTTTTCGCCTTGGCATTATTTTCGCCGGCCTGCTTTGCAGCACTCTTCTGGGTTTCCGTATCCATAGCGCCGGTTTGTTTGGATTTTGGCATTCCCATAAATGTAAGGTTTAAATGCGCCATATTCACAAGGTGGGAATAGCTTTATAGCTTTTTTAATATTAGAATTCCTCCCGCCGCGCCCTTTTCAACCCGGCACGCAGCAAGAGAAACTCTTCTTTTGGGACTGCCGTTTAAGGCGTGTTACGCCTTTCCTGTACCGAATCGCTGAACTGTGCTTCCATACCCCTGATCTCGTCTGTCACGTTCTCCGTATCGGGTATCTGCCACTCGCGTTTTTGTTTGTCATCTACCTGCTGCGGGTCGCGCTGCACCAGTTTGAAGCTTTTCATACCTGTTTGCCTGTAGGGCTCCACCACGTACGATACGCCGTCTTTCTGGGGTTTGAAATAGAATTGCTTGCCCGCAATATCACCTTTGAATGTATCCATAAAACTGAGATTTAATCCTGCTGCTCCTCAACCGTTCTCATCGCTCAGTTTCCCGGGCTTTGTGCTGAATTGGCTAAAGGTAGGCTTATTTAAGCCCGAAGCGGCTTTTATTTTGAAGATCATAACCGGCCGGCTGGTACTGTAAACAATAAAGGGAACTGTTTTGGAGCCCCCTTTACTTTGATGCTATGGTCGTACTCTGAGTAACGGCTAAAATGCACAAAATCCGCGCCAGCAGCGGCGCACAGCCGCTTTACCGGCATTAAAGCCATCTTAAAACTTTAGTTGACTAAAAACGCAAAACATATTAACTTCGCTTCGCATCACCTTGATAATTAAACATCTTTATAACCGCAGGCGTTGGATACCGTGAGAGAGCAAGCGAGGCTGGACCGCGACACATACCAGACTTTACTGAACGAGGGATATAAATACTTCATCATTACCGATGTGGAGCTCTGCCCTGCAAAGCAATTCATGCTCGGCATGTGGCTGAAGGCCGTGAAGGCCCTGCCCTCTACCATGATGCTCAGCTGCACCGGCATTGCCGATGCCATGGTGACCGCCTACATCCTCGACCCCAAGCTCAACTGCAAGGTTTACCTGGACGGGAAGGTGGATGAGGTGGAGGAGTAGCCTTATTTCCGTTCATTGGTTTTAAGGAGCCATACCTACAAATAATTATCAAATCGTGGCGGGGGTGCAGGGGTGGTTACTTAGCTGTATCTTACTATTGAGCATCGTTGCGTCGCACACTTCAGCGGCGGGATAACTATTGAGCATCCTTATTACGCATGTCCCGCAAGTGCGGGGTAGCAAACTTCAGCGGCGGAATTTCTTTCATAAGGGTTTAATAACCAGAAAAATACCGTGAAAACACCGTAGTTGTATTTGCCTAAAAGGTCTAAATTGGCTAATATGAACACAACTGACTTTACAGCTGACGATATATTCTCCGCATATAAAAAGCTAAAACACTATTTCTATTACGACAACACTTCCCTTTTCATTCGTCGCAAAATTGCAGAGTTTGAGAAATCGATAGAAGCTTGTGGTGCCGGTGATAGTTTTAACGACAAGTTATGGGCAAAAATGGACTCCATTGCTAATGCCATTAATTCGCATAATTCAGAATACTGGTTAGCCTATTTTAAAGATCATATAAGCTATTGCATTACTCCAAAAACATTTCACAAACAACCATCGTCCCTATTATCAAATCGCACGGAAGAAACCAACTTACAATTACAGCGAATAAATGTATACATAGATGCTAGCATTGAAGTTCACATAATTGCAGTGTTGTGGCTTAAACATGCCGGAAAATTACTTGCTCCTACTATTGACAAAGATAATTATGCATACAAATTGGAATTGACCAACGAGGAGGATGGGGGAAATTTAGTGGGCGGTTTGCGAATTTACAAACCATATTTTCTGCAGTATCAAAATTGGCGGGATAATGCTATCGAAAAGGCAGAACAATTGCTAAAGGAAAAGAAAGACCTAGTCATACTCAGCCTTGACATCAAGGAATATTTCTATTCAATTAAACTCAATTTGGAGGAAATCAAAGACGAAGTTTACAAAAAAATAAAAAATGATCAACTCAATGACAAAGTTGAAAAGCTGTTTTTTCTCTTGGAACAAATACATGGCATTTACAATGAAAAAATAGCTTCAATAAAACAAATTCCAATTCTTAGCAAGCAAGAATCCATCCTGCCCATTGGTTTACTTTCCTCAGGATTACTTGGAAATTTATACCTACGGAAATTTGATAGTGATCTTAAAGAAACTCTTAACCCCGCTTATTACGGACGATATGTTGATGATATTTTGATGGTGCTGACAAATGTTAGCGTTAACCACAATGCTGTTTCACCTGTGAATGTTTTTTTAAGCAAATACTTTGTGGACCGGAAACTGCTAGATTATGATAATATCGAAGAGCTGTCTAGTAATTTCAGAACAGGGGATGCAGTGTCCGGGGAAGTCACGGTTTCGAAATACGCTGAATCAAATCTCAAAAAGGATGATTACATAATAAATTTGGCAGAGGCTGAAAAATTACGATTTCATCTAACTTCCTTCCCCAATTTGGTAGTCCAAAGTAGTAAGGTTGTTTTGCAAAACTTTGACCATAAAGAGTCCCCCGCCATTATTAATAAATTCAAAAAAAACATTGAAAAAAACCGAAGCGAATTTAGATACCTTCCAGATGAAGACAAAGTTGACACTGAATTTGATGAAGAGGCATTTTCATTACATTATAATGATTCCGTCAACAAACTTAGAAGTATCAAGGAGTTTAGTGAGGACAAGTATGGTGCGTCGAAATATCTAGCGGGTAAAATATTTGCAACAAGCATGAGTGATGAAGCCCCTGATGAAAATACAACAAAACAAATACTCACTTTTTTTAAGGGTATTATCGGCCTGTCATTTCATTCTTTATGGGAAAAGGTAGCGACATACTTTATAATTAACAACCAATATTGGGCACTTGCAAAATTTTATAGTCAATCGCGATTTGCCATTAATAATATTAAAACAGATACCTACTCCGAAAATACTCACTCTGATGAAGTGAACAGTAGAATCAAAAACAATCTCGAAATATATTTGGACATCGCCATTGCCACCCCGTTGGCTTTTAATCCAAGGTTTGCATCAAAGTGGAAAACTGACATGTCGTTAAAAGACAAGTATCTTGAATTAACAGAGTTGGCTTACACGATACGTACTGCGAATATGTTCCGCCATTCTTGGGTTGGTCTACCAGGAATAAATTACACGCGATATTTACTTGCCAATGAGAAAAACAACAATCTGCTAAAAATCACCGACGAAGATCTGAAGGCTAATGGATATTTGGCAGATTCGAATCGACTAGGTGAAACACATGTGAGCAGCCTCGAAATTGACGATAGACTACAGCTTCTTTCTCCAAGATACGTGCACTTTCACGAGATTAATCTGCTAGAAATTTTCAAATGCATACATTCCACTCAGTCCATCGACAGCGAGACCATAAAAATGTTTGACGAAATTCTTGACTCCGCCTTTGAAAAGTACTGGCATATAAATTACGATTGGAAACACCATCGGGTTGCTATTGATGACCGAAGAGACCTAATTACAGCATTAAAGAAATCATATTTTGAAATTAATAGCGATGAAGAAAACAGTGCTATCATTACTGTTAAAAATGAAGAGGATGAAATAAAGGTAAACAAAAAAATAGCCTTGGCTAATATTAAGCTAGAGAAGGCAAACATCGAAAATAGCTATTTGGGGAAATCAAACACAAGTAAAGAGCGGAGACAACAATTATTTAAGCTAATAAATCTAGTCGAAAAAGAAAGATGTGATTTATTTGTGCTCCCCGAGGTTTCTATTCCATACCAATGGATCAGTCTGTTAGCTTATCAATCGTCACGTAGAAATATTGGCATCATAGGAGGACTTGAACATTGGGTAAATAAGCATCGGTTTGCGTTCAATTTTATGGTCACATGCCTCCCTATTAAGAAGAAAAATTACTCAACATGCTTAATTAAAATTCGACTAAAGAATCACTATTCACACGAGGAAAAAAGGCAATTGAAAGGTTATCGATTGCTAATCCCCCGTGAGGCTGTGCCAAGCCACCCAAAGAGATATGATTTATTCCATTGGAAGAAATGCTACTTCTCAGTTTATAATTGCTTTGAATTAGCAGATATTCAGGACAGAAGTATTTTTAAATCAAAAGTTGATTTCATTGTCGCCTCAGAATATAACAAAGATGTAAACTACTTTTCGGAAATTGCGGGGTCATGGGTTCGTGATGTTCATTGCTATTTTATTCAAGTAAATTCTTCAGACTACGGCGATTCTAGAGTAGTTCAGCCCTCTTCAACGGTACGAAAAAATGTTTTACAAATAAAGGGGGGTAGTAACTCTACAATTGTGGTCGGAGAACTAAAAATAAAAGAACTACGAGGTTATCAATACAAAGAATACGAACTGCAAAAAGACGATGAGAATTTTAAACCCACTCCTCCCGACTTTAATAGGGACAACGTATTAAAAAGAATCAAGGACATTTGATGATATCTGTAATCACTCGGATCGGAGTCTTCCGAAGTACGAGGGCGACGTGTGTCTTCCAATATCACCCTGTCTCTGACAGGTATTCGGTTGATGTAGCTAAACCAGGGGGCATTCAGCTATCGTTCATTGAATTCCGGTAAGAACCCGGCAGCTTTGCATAGACACAGGAGGCGCTGCGCTAACTCCTGCGCCAGAGGAGTGCCGAATTTGAAACAACATTAAATTGTAGTATATTTGTAGTGATAAAATACAGTCACTATGAAACCTATCAGGGCCGTCATCTCGAGTGCAACGAGAGATCTCCCAAGAACATGCGATCAGCTATATCTCTCTACTTCAGGAGATATCTCACTTCGTTCCTTCGTTCGATATGACGGCATTGATTGGGCGGATGATTGTGGTATTTTTATTATTCGAAAACGGTCAACATTCTCAACAATTAACCATAGTCCAAAAAGCCAAACTTTTTGTAACATTTTCAGGCTGAAACGCAGTCCCGTAGCGGCTACTCCCGCATGGGCGGGATTTCGTAAACTCAACACCGGAGGGGTTGAAAAAATGCCTGTCCCGCCAACAGCGGGAAAAAACAACTGTTTTAGGACAACAGTTTATAACAAATTCGCAGCCGGTTGTCACTTGAAATTTATGACAAAAGCGACAACAATTGGCAACCTACGTGGTAGACATCCGAACCTTGAACGGTGCCAACGCCGTCATCGCGCAACAGTAAGTCTTAGGTCGCCCAACAACTTTTTACTCCAACCCTTTCAGGCCATCTATGCTTGCTTCGTCGCCCTACACACGAGGCCCTACGCTCCTCGCAATGACGGGTCATCTTCGCAGTTCTATTCGAGGCCGGTCAAGCCATCGATACTGCGGGAATTCTTTAATTGGCGGTATTCTACCATGCCGTCGGGGCCTTTAGCGGCGGTCCATTTGTCGAGCACGTCGCGGTCGCCCTTGAACTCGAACAGCGGTATGGAGTAGCCGCAGCTATCGCTCACCCTATCGACGGTGATTCGGATATAGGCGCGGGTGCCGGGGTGCGTGGGGAAGTAGCCGGCCAGCGTAGCGAAATCGGGGTGCGAGGGGGTAACGGGTTCGCCGCTGCCGTGGAGGCGCACTATTTTGGGCGGCCCGTCGAGCGCGCAAAACATGATGACGATGCGGCCGTTTTCCTGCAGGTGTGCAATGGTTTCGATACCGGAGCCGGTGAGGTCCTGGTAGGCAACGGTGTGCTCGTCGAGCACGCGGAAGGAGTCGAGCCCCTTGGGCGAGAGGTTGATATGGCCATCGGCACTGAGCGGTGCGGTGGCTACGAAAAACAGTTTCTGCTTTTTGATGAAGGCAAGCAGCTCGGGGGTTATGGCGGGGTAGGTCTTTCCCATGGGGTAAAGTTAAGGAGGGATGTGTTTAGGAAAACTTAATAACTACTTCTACTTGGTCACAAAACGTCATCGCGAGGCACGAAGCGATCTCACGCTAACGTGGGCTCTGTAACTATGCGGGCTTTGCACTCAGTACGTGAGATTGCTTCATGCATATTTGCATTCGCAAATACTCCTTCGCAATGACGGTGGGTGGGACGGATGGGTTGTGAGTGCGCGGTACAGGCGCACACGCACTCCGCACTGCGTACTCCTGTTTATTGCCTCTTATCATACACACAACTCCAATCATCGGAAGTGCCGGCAGAAAAAAGGAAAATACCACCGCCATGAGCGTATTCACTATCGGCAAAAAGGTGACCTTGGCCATCAGTAGCAAGGCGGGTGGTCAGGTCTTCCGAAACCCATACAAGAAACACCATCCCGTAAAATGCGCTCTTCGGCCAAAGGTAGAAATAACCTTTCTTAAACCTGCCGCGCAGTGTTTTTTTGTTCACCTGTTTGTCGCCATCCATAAGGCGGGCCTGCAACGTATGCGGTCCGGTAACCTGTATTTGAACAGTGAGCACCGACGAAGGCTGTTTTTTGTAGCGGCGAAGCCTTAGCTGCCGCCATAACGTAGGTTCACCGTTGAAGGCACCGCTATCTGCTGTATTGTACCAGGTACCGTTGAGCAGGTGCAGCGACGATTTGGCAACGGGTTTTATATCGGCACGCGTAGGTACACGTATGCGGCTGCAGCTGCCGAGGGTGATGATGCACAGAAGTATGCACAGGGTGCGGAGCATGCATACAAGTTAACAAATTGCTCATTACCCGCCTGTCTCAGAATCCGGTGCGTCTACAGGTTTGGATTGGGGAGAGCCTTTCTCGCGGAGGAAGATGCTGAGCACTACGATGGCGAGGACGGAGAGGAACTCGCTTTCCCAGTTCTGGAACGACTCGAACCAGAAACGGTTGCTGCCCAGGTATTCCATGGCCGGTTCCTGCGGCAGGCCCTTAAGTACCTGCTCCTCGTTATGATCTTTAAGGCTACCATACCAGTGCAACCCGAACGACAGCAGAAAGAGCAGGATGAGCGCGTAAGAAAGGGAGCGCTGATACACGGCCAGCACGAAGCCGCCTTTGCGCACCGGCCAGGGGGCATCTTTGCGGCGCGGGTTGGGCTTGCGATCCACGTCTTCTTTCTTATCGGGGTCCTTGCTTTCGGAGGAGCCTTTCTGGTAGAGGAACATAGTGAGTATCACGAACAGCGCCATCTGGAAGAATTCGCTCTCCCAGTTCTCGAACGTAGCCTGCAGGAAATGCCCGGAGGTGAGGTAAGCGCCCATGCCGATGGCTTGTCCGCCCTCTTCCAGCATTTCCTGGTTGTGCTCGTGCCTACCTGTAATTGCCTGTCCCACAATGGAAAAGAGGAAGAGCAGGAAGAATGCTATGGATAGCCCGTTGTCTTTGAAGAATTTCATATAACTCCAGGTGCAAAAAACTGTACCATTAGCGAACTCCGCAGCCGCGAAGCGGCTGTGGAAGCTTTATGGCGGCTTTTGGCCAGGGAGTAGGACTGGGTCTTACAATATCATATTTTTGTTGTATATTTGTGGTGGAATGAATAGCTATGAAGTCAATCAAGGTCGTCATATCGAGTGCAGCGAGATATCCCCTGAATAC
>CAMPKG010000007.1 GCA_946887085.1 uncultured Sphingobacteriales bacterium | reverse complement strand
ATTAGCCCGTGAGTTCATAAAAAGGAATTGCTACGGTGTCTACTGGATCAATACCAGATTGAACATAAAAGCGCGCGTCTTCGGTAGCCAGCAATTCATTGTATACATTTGGTGAGATCTCCTCATATTTACTGGTAGAACGGTCCTGTATAAAATAACGACCGATCAAGGTACCGTCAGCTGCATAAACATCTGAAGCCAGTGCACTGCTGGGATTTTCCAGTTCCTTCATCGATGGCATATACCCCAGCAAACCCAGATTGATGAGTATGATAAGCAGGTTGAAGGCTATAATACCTATCCAGAATACGCGCCAGAGTATGCGTACAGATCGTTTCTGTTTTGCATCCTTCTTCTGGCTTTTGTTAGGTTGGTGCTGACCCTGGTTCCTGTTATTATTATTTGGTTTATTCTCCGGCAATTCGTTCGTTTTATTGTCTGGCAAAGCTATTAAAATTTAATACCCCACTAAAACATTCCTATTCTTCATCATCTGGCTCATTTCCCGGCTTTACAAAAAATGTAAGGCTCCGCGATGGTGATAAAAATCCTCTCATTCTCTGTTTAAAAGGTATGTGTTTTTTTGCTGATCTCATAAATCCTCCCAGGAAGCCTGATACATATTGCTGTTCAGATGCATTCAACGGTTGTTTGGCATATTTCTGCTTCAGGTATATGTTCATGAACTGCGCGAACGAGGTGCCAAGTTTCACGTCAACAATCTCGCGCGCGTATTGCATCGGTGTGCGGCTGCCGCGATATATGCCAGACTGGTGCAGGTAGAAGCCCGCGGTGCGATATGCCCAGTAGGCTTTGTCCGTTGCAGGCTTCGCGTTACGATGCCTGAGTTGCAGATAGGCTAAAATAAGACTTGGCGTCAGTAACAATAATACAACCAGCGCTGCCAGGGATAAGCCTATAATTAACAAAACATGCCGGGTAGATACCGGTTTTTCTTCGGCTTTTGTCTGAGGTTTCTCTTCAGGTTTGGATGTGTCCTTGCGTTTCAGGAATACCTCGTCGATGGGAGCAGGTGAAGGGAAGCGGGTAATGAGAGAGTTGCCTGTTTCACGTTGTCCCGCCTTCATAATCTTGAAGGCTTCGGCATACGATACTGCCGTGGCTTCATCGCCTTTCTCAACGCTGGCGAGCGGTACCTCAATGCTATCCCGTCGAATGGCGGCGATCTTTGCATCCATCTCTACGTTAACGGCCTCGGTAAGGCTGTACTCCTTATCGTGGAAGATGAAATGTTTCGTTTTTATTGAGAGCAGTTTCTTCAAAGTGTCTACGCTTTCAACCGTGCCATCTATGGCCAGCCATGCGCGTGGTGGTTGCATTGGCGGTGTGCCATCGGGCTGCGGACTTTCCTGGGCATCATCGTTGCCAACCGTAGTGTCAAAATCAAGCCAGCCATATCCCGGGAAATAAACCTGTACCCAGGCATGCGCCTGGTCAGCATAATACCAGTACCAGCCTTTGTTCTTATCGCTGCGGTCAACTGTAAGAAAACCGACAGTTATCCGCGAGGGGATACCCAATGAGCGTAACATGAACAAAGTGGCGCCTGCGTAATAGGCACAATAGCCCTTCCTGTTTTCAAACAGGAAGTACATCAGTTTAGATGCATCAGGTATATCGGGTACGCCGGGGTTGTCGGTATATTTGAATAATGCTTGTCCCGAAGAGTCTTTCGAAAGGAAATAATCGCGAATGGCAAGTATCTTGTCGATAGTTTTAGGCGATGAACCGGTAACCTGGTTAGCCAGGTCGCCTATCTTTTTGAATTTGGCGTCGCCCGGCATATAGGTATAATAGTCCATGAACTTCTTGTCCATGCCTTCGTAACCGGTTGCAGTACGCAGCACTTCGAACCGCTGCTCCTGGAATTTCCTTATTTGTGGATCAGGAGAATTATATATAAAGTAAGCGCTGTTTAATTCAGATACATAGCCCTTGGCCCTGAATGCAGATTTGAATTGATCGCGGTAGTCTTTCTCAATTGTTATCGGCTGCACGAAGTAGCCTACATTCGGAGCAAGGTAGGTGGTGGGTGAGAGTTTCTTGCTGTATACCTCTATATCCACCGTTTTGCGCAGTTTGGTAGCAAGGCTGTTGCGAATCACGGCGGAGTCGGTCTTTGTAAAGAACAGGGGCAGTTTCGACGGGTCGGGTTCAAAGAGATCGTTGTATGGTATCGAAGCATCACGCTCGAAAGTTTCGGTCGACGTATCGAACTTGGTGTAATAGAATGCAGTCAGGTAAAGGGGGTTGGGTATATCAGAGTCCGGGAAATAGTTGTTAATATGCGCCGCGAATAAGAGCTCGTTATTTCGCCCGAGGTTGCTGCGCAGGCGCGAATAGTCTTTCAGGTCGAAGTTGCCGTCCTTGTCCGGCTTCAGCATACTGTTCTCCCCCTGTTGACCGCCACCGCCATAGTTGGCCACTGTCTCTTTGATCTCAGTACGCATCAGGTATACTACACCTCCCAGCAGCAAACCAGCTAATAACCCAAAGAACAAAAGCCTGCGTGTAAGAAACCACCAGAATTTTTGCGATTTGTCTTTATAGCTATATATCTGTTCTGATGTAAAAACGATATAAACTGAGTATATCAATGCGGGCGCAAATGCGCGGAGCAGGTTGTATACGCTGTCAGTATTTGCTTTAGCGATGAGTAGTATACATGCTGTAAGCATCGACGCAGATACAATTACCGCCCAGTACCTTAACCTGATAAATCCCCAGCCTATCAGCCAGCCTGTAGCGAACAGGATAGCAAATACTAAAAACTGGACAGATATAAAGAATGCATCAAACTCGCCGGTGGCATATTGGTCAAGGCCTTTATACACAGTATACAAGCCAAGCACCAGCAAAATAAACGTTGGTAAAAACCTGAACCGGAATGCATAAATCAATGCACCGCCGGCCATGCCTGCTGCAAAGTATATGGTTTGTTGTAATGCCTGGTCACGAAGTATAGAGAAATACTGGTTGGCATTCCATAGCAGGAAATAGCTGACAAGAGCAGTAGGTAAAATAAGAAAGATGAGTTTTGCCAGTAATTCGTTCACTGGTGTCGCTCGCTGTATATTCATAGGCTGAGCCATAAATTTAATCCAAAAAATATTTGGGCTTTGTTAAAACGAAATAGTTCAGGTTGTTATTGAAATTTTCATAATCCACAATTATTTGTTAGTTATCCACCTATTGTTTATACAACTGAAAAATATATCTGCATTTTGATGATGGTCATCGTGTTCATTATTAAGAAAATGTTACCTTAGGCACGTTTAAAAATACTCACTTCAATGGTTCAAGAAAAAGATAGCCCGGTAAAGCTTGAGCACGCCGGACTGGACGAAAACACACGTAACATGCTACAGAAACTTAAGATCGTTACCGTTATCGGCTCCGGAACAATGGGCAACGGTATCTGCCATGTATTCGCGCAAAGCGGCTTCAACGTGCACATGATGGACATTAACCAGGCTGCTATGGACAAAGCGCTGGGAACCATCGGCAAGAACATGGACCGCCAGATCGCAAAGAACACACTGAGCGAAGCTGATAAAGCAGCTGCACTCGGCCGTATTGCCACTTATACCGACATAGCAGAAGCAGTGAAAGATGCTGACATCATTATCGAAGCTGCCACCGAGAACATTGATCTTAAGATCAAGATCTTCCAGGAACTGGATAGACTGGCTCCTGCTCATGCAATACTCGCTACCAACACTTCTTCTATTTCTATTACACGCATCGGTTCTTTCACTAAGCGCCCCGGCCAGGTTATCGGTATGCACTTTATGAACCCTGTACCCGTAATGAAGCTGGTAGAGATCATCAACGGCTATGCTACAGACGCGCAGGTTACTCAAACAGTATACGATCTGTCGGCTTACCTTGGTAAAGTACCCTGCGTAGTTAACGACTACCCTGGCTTTATCTCTAACCGCATCCTGATGCCGCTAATCAACGAAGCTATCCTGTCGCTGCAGGAAGGTGTTGCCGGTGTTGAAGAGATCGATACGATCATGAAGCTGGGTATGGCGCACCCGATGGGCCCGCTGCAACTGGCTGACTTCATAGGTCTCGACACTTGCTATTCTATCATGAACGTGCTGCACATGGGCTTTGGCAACCAGAAGTATGCACCCGCTACCTTGCTGGCCAACATGGTACAGGCAGGTTACCTGGGCGTAAAGAGCGGCGAGGGCTTCTACAGGTACACACCGGGCAGCAAAGACCTGGTGGTAGCCGACCGCTTCAAGAGCAAACAATGGAAAATGTAACAATCTGATTTATATGTTTTTAAAAGGCCATCCAACGCGGGTGGCTTTTTTTATTGCTGTACCTTCGCGTACTTTTTTAGAGAACTCATGCCTGTCAAGACCATCAAGCGCACCTATCGCAAGGCACGCTACATTGTTTACCGCGAAACCCTCATCGATACCAGGGAACATATTCTCACGTTTATTAGTTCATTCATAGGTATTGCACTCATTGGTTTGCTGAGTAGTAAATACTTCACTGCGCACGATACATTATTCCTGGTGGGTTCCTTTGGCGCATCGGCGGTCCTTATATATGGCGTCATTAACAGCCCGCTGGCGCAACCTCGCAATCTTGTCGGCGGCCACCTGATAAGTGCTGTTATCGGTGTTGTGGTCCACTGCTTTGTCCCCAACGAGGTCTGGCTGGCATCTGCGCTTGCCGTATCACTTTCTATCATCGCCATGCAGATGACCAAAACCCTGCACCCGCCTGGTGGCGCTACTGCGCTTATCGCCAACATCGGCAGCGAGAAGATAAAGGCATTGGGTTTTCTTTATATCCTCAGTCCTATATTGAGCGGTGTATTGATATTGTTGCTTGTGGCCCTTGTGTTCAATAATGTCACCCCTTATCGCAAATACCCCAGGCGATAAGGAAAGTGCCATATGTTAGATAAGTCATAAAGCCTCATTGTCCGCATGTCTTTTCATTGTTTGTAATTCGCTGAATGTCAATTGCTATTTAAGACAAGGTTGTCGATAGTTGTCGTTTTTGTCATCATTTTTCATCGGCAACCTTGCTGATTCCATACATGGCACGGTGTTTTTACCTCTATTGTGCAAGGTTGTGAAGCACTGGACGGGACCAGACAGACAGATGAAAATAAGACTTTGAGATCCCTTTCCAAATAATTAGCAACCGTAAAAAAGGACTGCATCCGTGTTGTCCTTTTTTTGTGTCTGAACCTCAGTCCCGATAGCTATCGGGAAGCCTGATTAAACGGATTTGCCTGCCATTATAATCATTGAGTCATTGAGCCATTAAAAATGATAATGGTTGATGTCGATTTGCAGCTTTTTCAAACAATATCTTTCACATTTTTCCGCTGCATTGCTTGCTGGGTAAGCATTGCAGCGAAAAAACCGGGATTGAAAATGATAATATTCGTTGTCGGGAGATTGCTTGCGCAGCTGATCCCCGCTCGCCAAACGGACAATACATCAGTTTTTTCAGCCTAATCAGGTTTCCCGATAGCTATCGGGACTGAGGTTCAGACATTTTGTTACGTTTTGTTACAATTTTCATCATTTCTTCATTCTGTCGCGTCCTGATTTTGGTTTACAGTTTGGTTAGATAATCCTGGTTTTAGTTTACACGTGTTTTGTTGCATTTTCACTCTATTTAGCTTTTCCCCGCGGCCTTCCTCTTAAACAGGCAATCGAAAAGATCATCGAAAGCTGTCGAGGGGATAGGGATCCTCTCGCGCACAGCTTTAAGCCCGCATCCGCAGGCCTAATTATAATAACAAATTTACTGAAATTTACTGTATCTGCAAAATCAGATGCTGTTCGGTCCTTTCTTGGTGGTCTGGCGGTCGGAGCCTTCTGATTCATCTTTGCGGTGGTCGCCGGTTTGGCGGTTGCTTTTCTGCGGAGCGCCGGGTTGGCTTACCTGTTTCTTACTGCCGCGGTTTTGGTTTTTGTCCGTTTCATTGCTTTGGCTGCCGCTATGGTTTTTTTTGTTCTTGTCCATGATGTTTTATGTTTAATTGTTATTAATCAAGCGGGTGTTTTTCCCTGGCATGGGCCAGCCCTGCATCGCTGGTAAGGTCGAGGCGGAGGGGAGTGATGGATACATAGCCGTTCTCTACGGCCCACCTGTCGGTGTCTTCCTCGGCAGCTTCCAGCGGGGTTACCGTGAACCAGTAATGTTTCCTGCCCATAGGGTCAACACCGGGCACTATTTTTCCATCGTACAAACGCACGGATTGTCTTGTCCATTTCATGCCTGAGGGCTTCGGGGGAAAGTTGACGTTGTACAATGCCAGCTCTTTGTCCTGCAGCAAGAGGGCCAGTGTTTTTTCGACAAAAGGAGCCAGAAATTCAAAATCGGGTTCCTGCTTACCCACCGGTGTGCTCAAAGCAATGCCTTTGATACCTAATAATACGGCCTGCTTTGCTGCCGCAAGCGTACCTGAATGCCAGCAGGAGTTACCGAGATTGGGGCCCATGTTGATGCCTGACAGTACAATGTCGGTACTCCCGAGGTGGGTTCCCAGCGCCACGCAGTCGGCAGGTGTGCCGTTGACCCGGTATGCCTCTATGCCCTCAAAGGTTATCGGCGATTTTTTTAAAGATAATGGCCTCGAATGGGTTACCGCATGTCCCATAGATGATTGTTCCACATCGGGCGCTACCACGCGTACTTCGCCAAACTTCATGGCAACCTTAGCCAGCGCTGCTATACCGGGGCTGTATATGCCGTCGTCATTGGTTATCAGGATTCGCATGCCGTAAATGCTACATTTTCATGCCAGAACCCGTGGTATGTTTTTGGTGTTGTTGATCAAAACAGATGAGCTCTTATGAAAGTTGCCAAACTGCTGCACAACCCCAAAGCCGGAGACCAGGACCATTCTAAAAATGAGCTTATCAAACTAATTGAGTCGAATGGCTATAAATGCATTTACGCATCTGTTAAAGAGGATGGCTGGAAGGAAATAGAAGAGGAGGTGGATTTCCTGGTGGTGGCCGGCGGCGACGGTACAGTGAGGAAGGCAGCAAAACAATTGCTGAAAAGAGGAGTGATGGAAAAAAAATATCCCATCGCCTTGTTACCGACGGGAACGGCAAATAACATTGGCACTTCATTCAACCTCACCACTAAGCCGGAGGCGGTCGAATCGTGGAAACATTGCAAAATCCAGAAGTTTGATGTTGGCAAGATAACAGGCCTGGAAGATGAATCTTTTTTCCTGGAAGGCTTTGGTTTCGGTGTGTTGCCCAACCTGATGAAGGCGATGAAGAAAGTAGATGAGGCGGAGATAGACACACCAGAAAAAAGCCTTGCAACAGCCCTGGATGAATTACTTAAAACAGTGAAAGAATACGAGGCGCGGCCATGTACACTTACCCTGGACGGCGTAGACCATTCAGGCAAATTCCTGCTGGTAGAGGTGATGAATATCCGCCTCGTGGGGCCCAACCTGAACCTTAACCCGCTGGCAGATTCAGGAGATGGTGAATTTGAAGTGGTGATCATACCTGAAGACCAGCGAAATAAATTCGCCAACTATGTTTCTGATAAAATTGCAGGGAAGGAAGAGCCGTTTTGTTTCAGCGCGCTGAAGGCAAAGGACATAAAGATAACCTGGGAAGGTGTACACGCCCACGTTGATGATGAGGTCATTAGGGCAGACAAATCTATAAAAGTTGAGGTAACTATACAGCCCGGCGTGCTTGATTTTATTGTGCCTGAGTAGTTAATCCATCGGCTTTTCGGTCTTGCCCGTTTCTTCGCGTTCCACGGTTACCGTGCATTCAGTAACCAATGCGGCAACAGCACCTACGGCCGCTAAGACCGGTGCCAGCAAGGCGCCGACAACGCCAACCGTCAGCGGAAAGTTCATCAACTCTTTTCCGTTCTTATCCTTGATGGTGATCCTGCGGATATTGCCTTCTTCTACCAGTTGTTTGATCTTTTTCAACAGGTCTTCGCCGTTGATATTGAATGATTCGCTTTTTGCCATTACACCGTTTTATGGAAATACTACAAAAAACGCGCCGGGCTGTTCCCTAAACTTTCTACGCAGTTTTGTATTTTTAAGCAAATAGCAAGGACGTGAAGATATTGATCTGGATAATGATAGGCATCGTTATCGTATTGGTGATACGACAACAGATGACAGATGCTCCCGATGCTGCGACCGCTGAGCACTGGCATAAAGACCCGAATAACTGGAGGGGTGGTTTTCTCTACTTCAATCCCAAAGACAAAAGGCTATTTCCGCCAAAACGTTTTCCCGGTATGGGCTGGACGATCAATTTTGCCAATCCGTTCTCCTATGTCGCGCTCGTTGGGGTAATTATCCTGCTGATACTTTTAACAACCGGTATTTTCTAAAGCGTCTTCAGGTATTCGATTACAGCGCTGCGTTCCTGGTCATTCAGATGATCGCCGAAAGTATGCCCTGAATTGCTGTAACCTTGCAGCTTTGTATTATAGGTTTTCTTTTTTACCGGTTCAGGGTGAGCGGTGTGCTTCCAGCCAACAGAAACATAGTCGTATTCCGGTTTATCAAAATCACGGCTCCAGTATTCGGGACGTGTTTTGCTGTTCAGTAATGCTTCTATTGTGGGTACCGATCCGTTGTGCATGTAGGGTGCAGTTACCCAAACGCCATCCAGTGGCGGCGCTATGTAACCAAAGAACGGCACCAGGTAGGGAGCGTTCTCTCCCTGCGCAAACCAGCTCTTGCGAAACCAGTCAAGAAATGGGGCGTATATCTCCAGGCTTTTTGCGAGCATGGAATCGGTTTGGATGATGCTGTATGGTATGAGCAGGTTAGGATATTGTCCACCGTCGCCATAAGTGCCATGGCAACTGCTGCAATTTTCATTAAATACAAGACGCCCGGTTTCTGCTTTTTGTTTATCGACGGTGTGCGGATACTTCGGTGGCTCCAGCGACCTGATGTAGGCGAGTACGTCGCCAAAGTGGTTACTCACTTCTTTTGCCTCGGCAGTGTCGGTCACTGTCAGCAGATTGCTCAGCATCAGGTATTTTGCAAAATCACCCCGCGCAAAGCCAGAGTAGAACATCGCATTTTTCTTTTTCATCAGCCACCATGCGGGCACGTCAGTAGGTATTATTTCATCGGGTAACGGTATCAACGCAGTATCGCTCCATTTCAATGTTTGCGGATCGCGGTGGGCTACCAGTATCATCGCCAGCCTGTCGGCCGTATTCACTCCCCGCACTTCCGTTTCCATTAGCGGGACCGTGGTTTTGAACGACGTGAAGAAAGGTTTGGAAGCTTTGTACACTTTGGGCTGTGTCCTCTGCATGATTTGTAACCCCGCATCGTAATTCACGCTTTTTGCATTGCTGAAATCGAGCGAATTGTTTCCAAGTCCTATCACCAGTTTGCCTTCGAATACCTGTGAGTGGCATTGCATGCAGGTAGGTATCACCATTTCAATACCGTCTTTTTCTATCACGTTGTAGCCGTGCGCAACAGTGGCATTTTTACCGGTGCGGTTCAGATAGTTGTTTTTGTCTTGGCCTGCCGCATAGGTGAAATAGCTGTAAGGAACTCCGCTCTTGATAAAATCACCTGTAGTGAGATATTCATAACCTTTTGCAGCATCGCCGGGACGTTGTGCCGATGGCGTAACAGCGATGGGTTCCGCATCGTCATGTTTCCGGGAGCCAAGTACAAATACTACAGGCAATGAGACGATGACAAGTATGATCAGTGCTTTTTTCAATCGATCGGTGTTGATCAGCCAAAGATAGCATTGATACTACTTAAATTTCGGGTAAGCCCGCGATCTATGGGCTTTATTGTTTCTTTAGAATGATGCCCTTATTGTCTGTTTCAACACCCCACAGTGCATATATCTGCCAGTTGGGAGAGCCGTAAGTTTTATCGGTATCATGATAATGGCCGGCGAGGTTGTCGCTGGTAAAGCTGAACGAACCGCATTTCACGAGATCGTCGCTTCCATAATCGTGGCGGTAAATGTCCATTTGGGAGGAGCTGATGCGCCCTTCTGCAATACTGGAAAGATTGAACCATGGCTTTTTTGAAAAGCAGGTGTCAACCGTTGTCAGTTGGACATCGCTGCTTTTTTTATCTACAGAAACGGATATTAATACCTCGTTCTCCGACGCCTCCAGGCCATTATATTTCTGAGTGATGAGCCAGGTGGTTGATGCATATACTTTGCCCACGCGTTGCGTTGTGCCGCGGCTGCAGTGATCGCTGTAATAGTAGAACGTGTCCTGGAACACACTCTTCCAGGTGCCCACATATTTTCCCGCAGGACTCAGAGGGTTATTGCTGTTGCCGGTGTAAGGCCATTGTCTTTGCCTTTGCAGGAAAATAATAACATCGCCAGCGGCATGCAGATCGTTACCAGGTTTTTCATAACCGACAGTTTTAGTTTGGAAGCATTATAAAATTATAAATCTTTTATGAACTTCCCGCAATGGGTTACATGGCTTTTACCAGGAAAGGCAATAAATACCAGCAAAAAAGAGTGATCAGCACGGCTGAAACGATATTCATGATAAAACCGGTGGAGGTCATCTGGCCCAGCCGAAGCCTTCCGCTGGCAAATACAATGGCATTGGGTGGTGTACCCATTGGCAGCATACTGGCGCAGCTTGCGCCCAGTGTCATGGCCATGCCCAGTTGCAGGCCGTCGATGTTCAGGGCAGTGGCCATGCCTGCTATCACTGGTGCAAAGACTATTACCTGTGCCACATTACTCATTACCTCGCTGATGAATATGGATACCAGTGTCACTATAAATACGAGCAGCATCCCGCCGGTCGCATAAGAGGCTATCCATTCGCCAAGGGCGTTGATGATACCCGCCTTGCCTAGCTGGTCGGCCAGGCAAATGCCACCACCGAAGAGGAGGAGAATACCCCAGGCCATCTTTTGCGTATCAGGCCATTCAAGCAAAGGTTTGTTTTCCGATGTGCCGGAAGGGAGGATAAAAAGAAGGATAGCCCCCATCACCGCGATCATATTGTCGTCGAGCCTCACCAGCGATTGGCCACTGTTGATGATATCACGTGTTATCCATAGCAGGGCCGTGAACACAAATACCAGCAGCACTCTTGTTTCCGCTTTCGACAACCGCCCCAGCCTGGCAAGTTCTGTTCTGATCATTTCCTTTGCCGTACCGTTCGCAGTAAGGCGGGTAGGGTAAAGTACTTTTACCATTACGATGTAAAGACTGGCAAGCAGCAATAAGGATATAGGAACGCAAAGCTTCATCCACTCTACAAACTCGAAAGTATATCCATTGTTTTTCTCAAGAAAAGCTACATAAGCAACATTGGGTGGTGTACCAATAATGGTAGCAATACCGCCGAAATTGCTGGCATAAGCAATAGCCAGCAGCAGGCAGGCGCCCAGGTTGCGCATGTCCTTATTTTCATGGTTATTGCCCTCCATAACCTGTATCACGCTCATGGCTATCGGGTACATCATCATGGTGGTGGCAGTGTTGCTCAGCCACATGCTCAGGAAACCGGTTGCCAGTATAAAACCCAGCACTATCCGGTTGCCGCTGGTGCCCGTGATATTAACGATGCTTAGCGCTATGCGTTTGTGCAGGTTCCATTTTTCGATAGCCAGCCCTATCAGGAAACCGCCCAGAAAAAGAAAGATGACGGGATTGGCATAGGGCGCAGCCGCTTCTTCTATCCTCGCCACGCCGGATAACGGGAATAATACCAGCGGCAACAGGGCCACTACCGGCATAGGCATGGCTTCCGTAACCCACCATGTTATCATCAATACGGCGATCGCAGCCACAGTTACAGCCTTCCCTTCCAGCCCGAAAGGATTGGCCAGCAATACGATGGCTGACAGAACAAGTCCCGTGAGCAGTGCAAATGACCTCCTGTATTTTGCTGATGACATCGTGAATTAAATATAGAAATTGATTGATGATTTTGCATTCGCATGACGCTAAATGGCATAAAAATTGGTTATAGATAACAAAGCCACCTTATGAAAAACCTTTTGCTTTCTTTTGTCCTTGTAACGATCGGCATGACAACCATGTCCACTTCCTGCGAGAAGCAAAAGAATAATTGCGAGAACGCGATCTGCACCGAAGTATTTATGACCGTTGCGACCCAGGTAGTCGATAAAGACGGAATTCCCGTTATATTGGATGAAGTTTATACCATGCGCACCAACCTGGATGAACGCATAGAAATAGACCAGCACATGGGTGAAGGTTCGTATATCGTTCTGGATGACAATTACCGCCTAAAACTCCAGAACAATTCAGGGGAGTTTACTTTTGTCGGTAAAAAAGATGGTAAGATAGTAGTGGAAGAGCCATTCACCATTTCAGCTGACTGTTGCCATATAGAGAAGAAAACCGGCAAGGAGGTGATCACCTTGCAATAGCTTAGAACATAGCGGGAATTTGAGGGGGATTTTGAGCGATCCCCTTTCTGCATTTATAGCGTCTGAGTAGTTTCATGCAAAACATCACGACATGAAACGTTTGGTCTTATCGGTCGCCATTTTATGTGCTTTTACGGCAAATGCGCAGGAGCCAGCACGCAAAGGCTGGATGGGTGTGAACGGCAGCTTTTCAGACAAAGGGATGGCTGTTGATACTACGGTGCCTGGTTCTACCATGCATAAGCTTGGCGTTCGCAAAGGCGATACCATATTACAACTCAACGGCAAGCCGATAACAGGCATGGGATCGTACAACGCAACAGCGGGGGCAATAAGAACCGGAGAGCAGGTAGCAGTGCAGTACAAACGCGGCAATAAGATACAGGAAAAAAAGGCCGTTGCTGTTATGAAGCCCTTTGACAAACTGCCGAATGGTGAAGTGTTATATGGCTGGGCGCAAATGGGCGATTGCAAGCTGCGTACAATCGTGCGCAGGCCAGCAGGTGAAAAGCCAATGCCAACGATACTTTTCATTCCCGGTTACAACTGCGGTTCGGTGGAAGGATATGGACAGGGCAGTTACGGTAAACTCATCAATACCTGGATAAATGCAGGCTTTGCCATCGTAACGATAGAGAAGACAGGACTGGGCGATAGCTATGGTTGCATTCCCTGTTCGGAAGTTGACCTGGCCACAGATATCAAAGTATTTGAGGCGGGGTATCAATTCATGGAAAGTCTGCCTTATGCGGATAAAAATAACCTGTTCATTTTTGGTCATTCCATGGGTGGTGTTATCGCACCTCTCATAGCAGAGAACCATAAGCCGCGCGGTGTGATAGCATTCGCAACTGTCTATCGGCCATGGAGTGAATTTTTGCTAGAGATGCACCGGGTGCAATGGCCGCTCGATGGTAAAAGCTATGCTGAGACGGAAGACCGCGCCCGCCTCATTCAAAAAGTGTACTATGAATATTTCAGGTTAAAGAAATCACCGGCGGAACTGTATGAGAATCCGGAATATAAGGAACTGGTGAAAACCGAACTGGAATATGATAAGCCGGGCAAAACGGATATGTGGGGCAGGCATTGGCGTTTCTGGCAGCAGCTCGACTCAATAGACCTTGCGCGTAGCTGGGCGAATGTGGATGCAAAAGTATTGTCCGTATTCGGCGGTGCAGATTTCGTTGCTTGTTCTGAATTAGAGCACCAGTTGATAGTGCGCACTGTGAACAGCACACATCCCGGTAACGCTGAACATTGGAACATTGCCGAGCTCGACCACCTGATGATACGCAACCCCGACTGGCCAAGCGCACACAAACATTTCATGGATGCCGCCTACAAGAAAGATCATTTCCACCAGGAGTTTGCTGATAAAGTGACGGGGTGGATTAAAGGAGTAGTGCAGTAGCAGAAATGCTTTATATTGGCTGCAAATGCCGAAATCCGAACCTGGCTATTTGTCTTCAAAAATCCTCAAGGTCATCGCCATAGCCGTCGTGGCACTTGGTATTGCCCTGCGGGTAGCCGTGTATCTTCAGAACAGAGATATCAGCATGGACGAGGCAAATGTCGCCCGCAATCTCTTTGAACGCGACTTTGCAGGTCTGCTCAAACCGTTGTTCTATGAGCAATTTGCGCCCCCCGTATTTTTATGGATAGAAAAAGCCGTGGCCTCGGTAGGCGGTTACAGTGATTTGGCACTTAGATTTTATGCGCTTGTCTGCGGCATTTTGTCCCTATGGCTGTTTTACCTGTTATTGAAAAAGCTATTTCCTCTGCAGATCGCTTTGTATCCCCTGGCCATTTTTTCAACCGGGCTTATTTATATCAGGTATGCTTCCGAATTGAAGCAATATACGTCTGATATGATGGCTAGTTTAATACTGCTTTTATTGGCGCTGTCGTTGAGGCCGTCTGGAAATAACAAACGGTTCATGTTAATATGGCTGATAGCAGGGTCGGTAGCTATCTGGCTCAGCATGCCTGCAGTTTTTATTATGACAGGGGTTTTTTCCTATTACCTGTATACATCTGTCGCCGATAAGGATTGGGCGTCGGTGAAAGTGTCTGTCATCACAGGGTGTATCCTGGTGCTGCAGTTTGTGGGATTTTATTTCCTGTCGTTACAGTACTCCATACACTCCAATTACCTGCAATGGTGGCACGATAAATTTTTCCTTTTTCCGGTGCCGGGGGACAAGGGTGAATGGCGGCATAACTGGCGGGCGATAAAATGGCTGTTTAGCGATCTTACCGGGGAATGGTATTGGGCGTTGGTTTTAAATATAAGTTGCTTTTTGTTGGGGAGCCTGGTACTCCTGTTCAAGGATAGAGCAAAAGCGATTTTGTTCCTGTTGCCGCTAACCATCGCATTACTTGCTGCGGCCATGCGTCAGTATACACTTTTGTCGAGGGTAATGTTATTTGCTTCGCCGCTTATCCTTGTAATCATCGCCTTCGGTTTAATGAGCATAACAAATACGAAACGTACTGTATTCAATGTTCTAGTGACGGCTTTCGCCTGTATTTGTGTATTTAAATTCAGTAAGATATCGTTGTTTACAGAGCCTTTGGTAGTGGACAAAATAAGGGGCGTTATACAGTCTTTGAGTACCAGTGGTGTCAGCAACGAACAGCTATACGTAGATAATTTCGCGGCACCTTATTTCAAATATTATACGGAGATACACCCCGGAAAGAAACGGTGGGCATCAATATCAAATCCCAGGTATTTTCATGATACCGACAATTTCGATTCGCTTGTTCTTACTACAAGCGGTAGGTCAGCTATGTTGTTCGGTTATACATATGGCGAGGGATTTGAAAAGTATCGCGCTACTGTAAGCAGACACCACCGGATACTTTTTACTTTTGCGCAGAAGGACGCGAAGGCGATCGTGTTTGATGATGCCCGTAAATAACTATTCCGTATTCTCATCAATTATCTCCACCACGCGTCCCACCTGTCCATCGTCGAGCATCACCTTAATGCCGCGTCCATGGTAAGGAGCGCTAGTGAGGATGCGTTTTACAAAGCCATTGGTACGCACACCGCTACGCTGATCTTTCTTTAGGATCACATCTACTCCCATTCCAGGCTTTATATCTGCCCTAGTCTTTCCGTCTTTGCCCATCGTTAATCCTTTGGCACAAGTTCAAACGTCACACCCCCGGTGAGGCCTACACAGACTTCGATATTCCTGAACTGGAAATTGCCAAGCTTGAGCTTTCCCTGGAAATTGTCCGCCATCAGCAGGGTTTTAACTATGGTTCCCAGCATCGCGTTGTCCTTGTGCTGTTCAAGGATCGCATCGCGTTGCTCGGCAGCGATCTCCTTGTATTTCTCAAACTTGAAGGTTACATCCGGCGGTAAACCCAGGCTTATTTCAATGCCGGTGGTGTGGAAGCCTATCTCATCTATGATAGGGGAGAGTGCGATGAGATCGTTGGTGAACGTGATCGACTTTTCTTTAGCACTATCCGTCATGCCTGTGAACTTCTCTGAGAATTTTGAAAAATTAACGTTGGCCTCAAATGCTTCCACCGCGGCTTCCTTCTTCTCTGCTACTTTATCTGATACTTTGTTGAGAAACTCTTTCATGTTCTAACGATTGTATTTCTAAGTTACAAAAAAAGCTATCTCCGTAGAGATAGCTTTCGAAGGTTGTCTGTAAAAATTAGTTAGCGCTAACGGCTTTCTGTACCAGCTCGGCAGCTTCGCTCAGCAGGATGGCAGATTGCACTTTCAGGCCTGAATTTACGATCAGTTCTTTTGCTTGCTCGGCGTTAGTACCCTGCAGGCGAACGATGATCGGGATGTTGATATTGCCCAGTTTGTTATAAGCTTCGATAACACCGGCTGCAACCCTGTCGCAACGCACGATACCACCAAAGATGTTGATGAGGATCGCTTTCACGGTCGGGTCTTTCAGGATGATGCGGAAACCAGCCTCAACTGTTTGAGCATTAGCACTACCTCCTACATCCAGGAAGTTAGCCGGCTCACCACCTGCGAGTTTGATCATATCCATGGTGGCCATCGCCAGGCCTGCACCATTTACCATGCAGCCCACGTTTCCATCAAGCTTCACATAGTTCAGGTTGTGCTCACCTGCTTCTACCTCTGTAGGGTCTTCTTCAAACTTATCCCGCATGTCTGCGAGATCAGGATGGCGCATCAATGCGTTATCATCCAGGTTCATCTTGCAGTCAACAGCAAATATTTTATCGTCAGCCGATTTGAACAACGGGTTGATCTCGAGCATCGCGCAATCGAGGCCAACGTATGCGTTGTACAGGTTGGTAACGAACTTTACCATGTTTTTGAAAGCCTCACCGCTCAAACCAAAGTTGAAAGCGATCTTCCTTGCCTGGAACGGCTGCAACGTAGTGTTAGGTGCAACCCACTCCCTGAATATCTTCTCAGGTGTGTTGTGTGCTACCTCTTCTATATCCATACCGCCTTCGGTGCTGTACATGATCACGTTTTGCTTCTTGGCACGGTCGAGGAGGATAGAGAGATAGAACTCTTTGCGCTCGCTGGGGCCATCATAATACATGTCCTGAGCTACTAATATTTTGTGTACTACTTTGCCGGCTTCGCCTGTCTGGATGGTTACCAGGGTGTTGCCCAGGATATTCTTTGCCACTGTTTCTACATCATCTGCGCTCTTTATCACCTTTACACCATGTTGCTCGGGCACTTCTTTCATGGTGCCTTTACCACGGCCACCGGCGTGTATCTGTGCCTTTATTACGGCAAATTTTGTTCCTGAGTCGGTAGATATTTGTTTGTATGCCTTCACTGCATCATCTACATTGCTTACAGCTATGCCTGATTGAGTCGGCACATTATATCTTTTCAAAAGCTCTTTAGCCTGGTATTCGTGCAAATTCATAGTTGCAAAAAATTTGAGGGCGAAGATAATAGATAATTGCGCAATTCCTCAATGGCACAATGGCTCAATGAAAAATTGTTGTATCCGCGAAGGATATATTGATATTATTTGAATAACTCTCCCTCGTTTTGCATAGGCGGGATGGGAATATCCGTGCCTGCATGCTTATTGAGCTGTTCTATGAAGTATTTTATTAATTCGGGCGAATGCAGCTCTTCGTGCTGGTGCATAAAGAAATAGCAGGTTTCCAGGCCGTCCTTCATCCATTTTTTAATGCGTTTCACCCAATCGTCTATGCGCTGGTAATCGGTTTCGTGCAGGCTGTTGCCCACAAAGCGTATAAAGCACTCCGGGGTGGACAGGTGCATGTGCACACAATCCCGGCGGCCCGCGGCATCGGTGATGATAGTGCCACGCTTCTTCTTTTTCAGGAATTCGAACAGCTCCTGGTTGAATCCGTATTTATCGGTATACCAGTCGGCGTGACGGAGTTCAAGGAACAGGTCTATATCTTTTGGAAAATCTTCCATGAAGCCGGTGATATTTTCCAGGGCTTTCGGCGCCATTTGTGGATTAGGCAGCAGGAAGATGGGTCCCAGGTTCTTCTTAAACTCTGTGATGGCAGAAAGGTATTCGTCCAGTTCTTTGTTTACGTTCTTCAACCGCTTCAGGTGCGTGATGGTCTGAGGGAATTTCGGGCAGAACAGGAAATCCTTCGGCACCTTCTCCTTCCATTTCACTACCTGATCAGCGGTAGGTGATTTGTAGAAGGTTGCATTGAACTCTATACAATTGAACAGCTTCGCATAGTACTCGAGAAAGTCTTTCTCCTTAGTGCCCACAGGGTAGAGCTTGCCCACCCAGTCTTTACGTCCCCACTTGGCGCAGCCTATGTAGAATTTGGTTTTACCCTTGCCTTTTTTCAATACTTCTTTAGTGCCCGGCGGATCGGGGGGAAGTGTAAAGTCTATCTGCTTTAGTTCGGCGTCGGTTACCTTTCCAAATTCCATAGAGTGGTCTTTCCGTAAAGATAAGAAACGGTAGTATTTCAAATCCTGTACCGTACTTATGGTGCGGCTGGTTAAGGAAAGGCAGTTTTATCGGGTCGTGCAGCACAAAGATGACAGCCAACATTGCTACGAAAAATAATACGAACAACAGGAAACGTAATAAAGGATGCAGTTTCTTCCTATTGTCTTCAGGAGGCGGTGCAGGCGGCCGATATCCTAATTGCCAGAGCATTTGTTGTGCTTCTGCGGCATCTTCTTCCCGTACCTGCAGCTTGATACCGCCCAATGCCACATCGTAAAACGGATTGGTGCCTACGGTGTATGCGTCTTTTACCGCACAGGGGATACCTGCTTCTTCAAGCTGGTTCTTGATCACGTAGAGATGCGTGATTGTAGGAAACGTGGCAACAGTCACTAAATTCATCTGCAATAGCAGTATCAATTAGCGTACCGCGATGTTATCAGCTTAGTCGATACCGCTATCAGAGCCCTGCCCCTGCCATCTTTTCCGCCACCAGGAAGAGATAGTCGCCTTTATCATTCTCGAAGCTCTTCATTACATCCCTGATTGCCCCTGACGCTATGTCAGCTTCCAGCGCCGCAAGGCCTGACTTTAATTCCTCCGGTGTTACAAAGCTGCTGAACGAGGATGCGTTTTGCCTGATCTCCGGTCTCAGGTATTGCTCCGGGCGGTGTTTGTTGGAATAAACGAAATGATCCTGCAGGTCTTCCTGTACAAAATAGTTTTCAGTAGCCACCAATTTCAACCCGGCATCGTTCAAAAGCTTTTCCATGCCGGGCAACTCCGGCAACAACTCCCAGGAACGTTTCATCATTTCCGGGAAGTACTGATTGAGCCAATAGCCGCGCATTTGCTCGCCGGTAAAACTAAGGAACACCATGCGTGCGCCGGTCTTCAGTACACGGGTCACTTCAGTAAGTCCTTTCAGCTTATCGCTCCAGTGATGCAGTGTAAAAGTGGCTGTGCAACCGTCGAAAAATTCATCGGTGAAGGGCAATTCCTCTGCCTTCGCACAAAAGAATTTTGCATTATTATCTTTTGCCCTGGCCTGTTGCAGCATCACCTGGGAAGGGTCAACACCATAAAGCCGAACGCCTTTCTGCGCCAATGCAGTTAGATAGTTGGCAGTACCACAGCCGATGTCCAGGTACAAACCATCTGGTGACGGCGAGAGAAGCGTATGCAGCCGTTCCGTTATGTACGGATCGGCGCGGCGTGTATTGTTGTAGTTTGTTCCGATACTATCGTATAAAATTTCTGTCATAGCTTTTAGTGTATTGACCCGTAACGCGGTTGTATTTTTTCGGGCAGGTCGGTTTCTCCCAGCATTTCTTTTATGTCGATCTCTATGTTGCGTACTATCGTGCGGAGGGGCACATCATTAAGCAGGCCTTCAAAAGGATTCTCACTTACGTCGCCTGTGTATTCCATCAGGAGAAATACCCAGGTTACTACAAGGTTGAAAGGTACGAGCAGCCATATCAGGCCGTCGCCGAGGTTTTTAAATTCTTTGATCATGCTGAAGGGGAGCAGAACAGTGAATATCAAAATGAAGATGGTGCTGGAAGTAGCATACTGGCGTGGGAAGGGTGTATTTTTTATTCGCTCGCTTTTTCCCTGCTCATCATACATTGCAGATATCATCTGTTGTAATTCCATATGCCTGAAGTCATCGATCAAACCCTTGCGCTTCAGGTCGGCGAGGTGCTGTGATTGCCGGTCAAGCAGGTGAACAGCAGCATTCTTTTTCTGTGCCAAGCCGGCAAGCTCCCCAGACGATAAATACTTTGCTACTTGTTCCTGGTACGGATTGTCGTGCGTTCTCAACCCTTTTCGCTGCAGTTGGCTTGCCCTGTCCATATGCTCCCAGGTAGTGCGTTGGTGCATGGCATGTTTTAGAGTGTACAGCCACCCGATATGCCTATAGAGAAGCGCGCGGACTTCTCCATCTGTATTTTGTTGCGGCAGTGGTGCAGCTACTAAGTCGTTGTTGATAAAAGCTTTGGATGCGGCCGCAAACGAACGGCTGAGATTCGTAATAGTTCCCCACACCCTGCGGGCTTCCCAGTTTCTTTCGTATGACTGGTTTTTTTTCAAGCCGACAAAAAACGCAGTGGCCACACCTATAAGCGATACGGGCAGCCATGGGATCGCTACCCATTTCAGGTCGTAATATTCATATGTAAGTAAAGCGAGCGAACCTGTAAACAAAGAAAGCAATACCAATCGCCAGGTGTAGAAATATATTACTCTGAAACTTAAATGTCTCCTGATATACATGATCAGCGTTTTGCTAGTTCAACGATGTCTTTTACTTCGAGAGTTCTTTTTTCGTAACCCTTAGTCACTGCGTGTATCATCGCAAGGCCTACCTCTTTAAGCGTGCACACAAATTTGGGCGCCAGCTTTTGCAGTATGGGAAACAGCCAGTTGAGATATTTATACCCACTCAAAGCATTCTTCAGGCCCGGTGTCGGTTTCATAAAACCAGGGCGGAAGGCATAACCATTCTTAAACAGTTTAAGGATGTCGTTCTCCGTTTTTCCTTTCACTTTTGCCCACATGGTGCGGCCTTTCTCCGTACTGTCGGTGCCGGAACCCGATACATAACAGAAGGTCATATCGGGGCTATCGCCGGCCAGTATATTGGCCATATGCATGGTAAGGGTGTGCGTTAGTCTGGTGTACTCTTCTTCGTTCTTGCCAATGGATGTTACGCCGAGGCAAAAGAAGCAGGCATCATAACCTGCAAGCTGGCTGGCAATGGGGAAAAGGTCCTGGAAGTCTTTGTGGACGATCTCCTTCAGTTTAGGGTGGGTGAAACCGGAAGGCCGCCTGTTGATAATCAGTACTTCCGACACATCAGGATGCAGCAGGCATTCGTGCATCACGCCTTCACCTACCATACCTGTAGCACCCGTAACTATCGCTTTGAATTTCATCTGGATGGGATTAAGGCAAAAATAGAAATAACAGGTAATATAAGAAGCCGGCTTTTCGCCGGCTTCGCTTTTATCGTTCTGCTATCTTTTTTATTCGCTCTATTGCATCCTTCCACATAGGCTGGTGCATTTTTACATATTTCATAGCCAGCTTGCCACCACTGAACTTCAGTGTCGTTTTGCCATCCTGTTCTGTAAGTGTAAATACTTCATGATAGTCATCAGGCTCCGCGGGGGGCGTTTTTTCAAAATCATCGTAATAGCCCATTTCCAGTTTCCTTGGCCGGTCGTACAGTAACACGACACCGCTGGCGCCGATATTGCCATCACCGTCCTTCCAAACTATGCCGTCGCCTTCTTTCCATGTGGTTTCAGCAGTTGTGCCTTCGTGGAAGGCTGCCGCCCATTCTTTGATCTTTTCGAGATCAGTAAGCACTTGCCATACTTTATCAGCAGAGGCATTTATTTCAACACTGCCTGTTGTGCTTCCTTCTTCTACTATATCAGGCAGCAGCTCGTTGACAAAGCCATTCCAGCCAGCTACGAAATTTTCTCTTGCCAGCTCTTTTACAGGCGGGAAGGTTTCCAATCCTTCGTGAGTGAGTTTTACTCTCGTTTTATTTCCTTCCTCAGACAACTCCCAAGTTACATAAGAGTCCCCTTCATAGCCTTCATATCGCCAGCTGTGTTTCAGTTTTTTGTTGGGTATCGCCTCTATTACACGACAAAGATGTACATATTGCTTTCCGCCCGGCTCACCCCCGGTAAACTGGAATTCAAATCCCACTTCAGGTTTAAACCCCGGTATGTCAAAATACCATTGCTTCATCAGGCTGCTGTCAGTTAGCGCTTTCCATACTCGCTTGGCAGGCGCATCGACCGTCACTTCTTTTACTACAGGTGCTTGTTGTGTCGTATTCATAAGATATGATTGTTTTAGTTGTTGAAGAATTTGACCAGTTCTACGTAAAGCATTTTTTCCCAACCTTCTGCGAAGCATTCTTTCGCAAAGTTCTTATTGTCTTGTGGGAAGGTTTCGAGCCCGGCATGGGTAAGCACCAGTTTCGTGCCGCCATTCTCTTCAAACAGTTCAAAGGTTACGAGCGATTCACCTACATAACCGTCGTATGCCCAGGTATAGCTCAGCTTTTTATTCCTGATCACTTCCGTTACACAACATATTTGCCTGTAATGCTCGCCTTCACAGTCGGAGTCGAATGTAAAATGATACCCTGCCAGAGGCTCAAAATTCTTCATGTCGAAATACCAATGCTTCATCTGCTCTTTATCGGTGATGGCTTTCCAGACGGCAGAGGCGGGAACGCTAATGGTCACTTCTTTGACGACCGGCGCCGTAGTGATTTGCTCTGTTATCATATTGCTGGTTTTAGTTTGTTATTTCTTCTTTGTTTTTGGTTTGTTTTCAAGAAAGCTTTTCAGATCGTTGAGTTTTTGTTCCCAGAATACCTCGTACTTCTTCACCCATTCCGATACCTCGCGCAGCTGGTTGAGGTTGGCTTCGCAATAGCGCTCACGTCCGTCCTGCCTGATGATGATGAGCCCGCATTCCGTGAGGATCTTTACATGTTTGGAAATGGCGGGCCGGCTGATATCAAACCTGTCGGCCACTGCGTTGAGGTTCATCGACTGGTGTGCCACGAGTTTGATGATCTCGCGCCTTGTAGGATCGGCTATCGCCTGGAATACGTCTCGTCTCATAATTCTGTTCTGTAACTATTCGGTTACAAATATAATAATGTAACTGATTGGTTACGCTTTTCCTTAAAAAATATTTTAAGGATACAACACCTTCAGTTTTGCTTCAATATCAGCGACATATACCTGGTTGGGGAAGTTGACGTAGAAATCATTGTCTTCTGATGAACGCTTGCCTGCTTTTATATTCTCTATTGCCTGCAGCATTTGTTCTTTTGCTTTGTCCTTCTTACCAAGGTTGTATAAACACAGTCCTTTATAGTAAAGCGCATTGGGATAGCCTTTCATATCCACCATGCAGTTGTCGAAATATTCTATCGCTTCCTTGTAGTTCTTCTTTTCCATGGTTATGATACCAAGGAAAAACCAATCATTCCAATGCACCCAGTTCTTGCCAAGGGCTTTGCTGCGTTCGTCTACCGACTGTCGCATGTATTTTTCAGCATTGGACAGGTCACCAATTTCCTTGTAGCAAAGGCCCAGAAAGAAATCATAAGAATGGTCCATCAGGCCTACGCCGTATCCTTTTTCTTTACAAGTCAGAAAATCTTTTATCCCACCTTCATAGTCTTTAGCAAATACTGCTTTCATGAAAGCGCGCATGCTCAGATAATTGTTTGGGTCGTAATGCGCAGCTTTATCGTAGCAGGGCATGGACGATGCATAATCGGCGTTCTTGAAATAGGGCATACCCTTCCATTGCCAGAGCGTTGCAACGGTAGAATCGAAGGTCAGTGCCGAATCTATAGCTATCTGCCAGCGCGCTGAAGTATAGTTGATATTAGAACGAACACGAAAGAAATTCAATGCAGAATCGGCCATGCGGGTTTGCGCGGCTATTCGTTGCGAGCATACCAGCAGGCAACAGCTAAGGAATAACGTGAGTGATCTTGCCATTTTTTATCCTGAAGCTTAAGTATGCATAATAATCGGCCTCTTTTTCTGTATCGCTGTATTTGCCTATGGGCCAGTTGCCGAGTTTCTTTACAAACTGATGCAATCCTTCCGAAACGTTCTTTGGATATCTTGTTGGCTGGTAAATCTCATCCACTTCGTAAATATGAAAACATCCCGGTTCGCCTTTGCAGTTGACAATGAACCGCACTGTTACCACACCATCTTGAATACCTGCCGGTAGCGGAACTTCTCTGTTTGCCCTACGTGCCAGGGAGTCGGAACTCAAGGGGTATTTTATTTTCAGCGAGTAGTATTGAGCCGCTTTTTTAATGGAGTCGCAATAGTTGCAGTCTGTTTTAGGTAAAGGATATTGACCAGCGCCAAGGCGCTCCTGCGCGTTGTTGGATAGCGGGAGAAGCAAGATAAGGATGTATAAGAGGCGGTGCATGATCGATTAAACAGACGGTTAAACTAATAAAATAAGTGAGCTACCGTTTGTTAAAACTGTTAGAAAAACGGTTCCAAAACTGTTAGAAATAGACTGTTTTCGCGGCTTTTTTGCGCATTTGGTAATGATCGAGATCCGCGCCGGTATTGACTTTGAGCTCCAATCTGTTTCAATATGTTTACGTACCCCCACCCCCTATGCCTTTTTGGAACAATTTGAACCTGGATTAGAAGGGATTAATGGATTTACCTGGGGTTTTATGGTGCTGATCGTTTTCATGGTGCACATTTGTCTGAACCTCAGATTAATCTGATTTCACCGATTAACCATGCAACACCAATTTCAGTGTTAATCAGAATAATCGGTTTAATCTGAGGTTCTGATGGCTTTTATTATGTCAAATATACGTTATTTAATTTAGTTTTGGTAAGTTTTATTTGTTATCTTTATTGTGTAAACTAATTGTCATGCCCAGCTATATAAT
>CAMPKG010000006.1 GCA_946887085.1 uncultured Sphingobacteriales bacterium | reverse complement strand
GTATGTACCCGAATGCGAACCCACCCCGATATTTGTCAGGTTGTGTGTTGAAGGCCCCACACCATTAACTCCGCTTCCCGGAGGACCCGTCCACGTATATGTAGCGCCGGGATAACTGGTGGCTGTAAGCTGCATGTCTCTGCCGGAGCAAACAGTGGCTGGAGACGATGCCAGGCTGAAAGGGTCGTTGCACTGCGCTTTAACATCGGAGGCAAGTATGCCGGCCAATGCTAACAAGGGGAAAAACTTCAAGGTCATGACGGTAGTTTTTTACATAGACATACAGTTTTTTAAAAGTGTTTGTTCAAATGACAAAATTTTAACTGTGAGTTAATATTCAAAAGAATTTGGTTGTGAGGAGAGAATTGCTGTAGATTTGCTGCCTTCAATTTCTGCATATGATTTAAGTATTACTCCTGTTTTGCGCAGGAGAGATGTCACCACTCACCTTCGGCACCGCCGCAGGATCTACTATTTTTTTTCAACAACCTTGTAAAAGACCAACGTATGTCACAACGTGTGCAACAGTCACGTACTATAAATATTATCCGTTTATTAAAAACTGCAGTTACCGGCGAGGAAAAAGAGTTCACTACCGGCAGCATTGACCGCGCCATATTTATGCTCTCGGTGCCGATGATCCTTGAAATGATCATGGAGTCATTGTTTGCTGTTGTCGATGTTTTTTTTGTAGGCAAGCTGGGCGTGGATGCAGTAGCTACGGTAGGACTTACCGAGTCCATGCTCACCATCATTTACTCTATCGGCATTGGCCTGAGCATGGCAGCTACAGCGATGGTTGCACGCCGCACCGGGGAAAAAGACATGGACTCAGCCGCTCATACTGCAGCGCAGGCTATCTATGTTGCTTTCAGTTTGTCGCTCGTCATTAGCGTAGCAGGCATATTCTACGCGGCAGATCTTTTGACTTTGATGGGTGCCGATGAAGCACTTGTCGCAAAGAATTACCGTTATACCCAGATCATGCTGGCCAGCAATGTCGTCATCATGATGCTGTTCATGATCAATGGTATCTTCCGTGGTGCCGGTGACGCATCTATTGCCATGCGGTCTCTGTGGCTCGCCAACATCCTCAACATCATCCTCTGCCCTACTTTGATTTACGGCTTTGGTCCAATACCTGCAATGGGACTAACCGGTGCAGCGCTGGCAACTACTCTCGGGCGCGGCGCAGGTGTATATTATCAGCTGTATCATCTCGCAAAAGGTAAGGGCCTGATAAAGATCGCCCGCAGGCATCTTGGTATCGATGTGCCGATCATGGGCAGCCTTTTTAAAATTGCATCCGGGGGCACGGCGCAGTTCCTGATCGCGTCCGCGAGCTGGATATTCCTCATCCGCATCCTTTCGCATTTTGGCAGCGATGTATTAGCGGGCTATACCATCGCCATACGTGTTATTGTTTTCGCCATCCTTCCTGCCTGGGGCATGGCGAATGCAGCTGCAACGCTGGTTGGTCAGAACCTGGGCGCCCAGCAGCCGGACAGGGCCGAAAAATCGGTATGGCGCGCCGCATATTTCAACATGCTGTTTCTCGGCGCAGTAACGGTGATCTTCTTTTTGCTTGCCCGCAATATCATCAGCCTGTTCAACGACAATGCTGAGGTAATAGAAAACGGAACACTTTGCCTGAAAATCGTTTGTCTCGGGTACGTGTTCTATGCTTATGGAATGGTGATCGCGCAATCATTCAACGGAGCGGGCGACACAAAGACCCCCACGATACTGAACGTGTTTGGCTTCTGGCTGTTTCAAATACCGCTCGCATATGTACTGGCAATCACCCTCGGTTTTGGTCCTATAGGCGTGTTCTCAGCTATATCTATAGCTGAAAGCTGCATTGCCATAGCGGCGATCATTTTATTCCGAAGAGGACGCTGGAAAGAGGTCAAAGTGTAAAAAAATCCAAACCGAATATTTAGTTTTGGCCTACATAACTAGAAAACAATGAAAAAAATCAACCTGCCCCTTGCAGCGATCCTTACCCTGTTTGCGGCCCTCAGTTTCAGCTCCTGCAAGAAGGACTACACTTGTGCATGCCAGGTGATCGTGCCTTTCCTTCTCGATACAACAGTGAATATCGAAATGGAGGACTTCACGAAAAAACAGGCAAAAAAAGCCTGCGAAAACAATGATGAAACGATAAAAGAGGTAACCAGCGCGATGATCGCGAAAGCGCTGCAAAGTTTTCAGGATAGTTTTTCACAGGTACCGTTAACTATCCCAACAAACCTTGTTTCTTCCGACTGCGACCTTAAATAACAGGCCTACAATTAATAAAAAGTCCCCGCCGCGGCGGGGACTTTTTATTATCGTCTTTTTTTAATCGGCCTGGTGGAATGGATACCTGTAATCGGTAACCGGCACATAGGTTTCTTTCACTGTCCTTGCATTCAGCCAGCGATACAGGTTGAGTATAGAACCTGCCTTATCATTGGTGCCTGAAGCCCTTGCGCCGCCAAAAGGTTGCTGCCCTACTACGGCTCCTGTTGGCTTATCATTTATATAGAAGTTACCCGCAGCATTTACCAGCTTTTTTGTCATCAGCTCAAGTGCATAGCGGTCTTGCGCGAATATTGCGCCGGTAAGCGCATAACCTGAAGTATTATCTACTGTATCAAGAATACTTTCCCAGTTGTTGGCATCATACACATGTATCGTCAATACCGGGCCAAACAGCTCTTCGCACATGGTTACATAATAAGGGTCACTCGCTTCGATAATGGTCGGTTCGATGAACCAGCCTTTCGATCGATCATATCCACCTCCGCAAATGATCTTTGCTTTGCCATTGCTGTCTTTTACACCATCGATATATTTAGCCAGGCTGTTGAATGATTTTTCGTCTATCACAGCATTCACAAAATTGGTGAAATCATCTACGATACCCATCTTCATGGTCTTCACTTCAGCCACCAGTTTTTCTTTGATCTCTTCTGCGAGGCTCGAAGGCAGGTAAGCACGGCTGGCTGCTGAGCATTTTTGTCCCTGGTATTCAAACGAACCACGGGCAAGACCGGCAACTACTGCGTCAACATTGGCACTCGGGTGTACCATCACGAAATCCTTACCGCCTGTTTCACCAACTATGCGGGGATAAGATTTGTAAGTAGCGATGTTCTCGCCTATCGACTTCCACATGCTTTGGAACACGCCCGTTGAACCCGTAAAGTGTACGCCCGCGAAATCAGGATGTTTATAACATATATCACCTACCAGCGGCCCGGGAGGATATACGAGGTTAATAACACCAGCAGGCAAGCCCGCTTCCAACAATATCTCCATAAATACGCTGGCGCTGTATATCTGTGTATTGGCAGGTTTCCATACCACAACGTTTCCGCACATGGCAGGCGCAGTCGGCAGGTTACCACCAATTGCCGTAAAATTGAATGGTGTTACCGCCAGGATAAAGCCTTCCAGCGGACGGTACTCCATGCGGTTGTGAAAGCCTTGTGGCGATATGGGTTGTTGCTTGTATATCTGAGTAAGAAAATGCACATTGAAACGGAGGAAGTCGATCAGCTCGCAGGCGCTGTCGATCTCTGCCTGGAAAGCATTCTTGCTCTGGCCCAGCATGGTGGCCGCGTTCATCCTGTAGCGGTATTTGATGGCCAGCAGTTCAGCCGCCTTCATGAATATGGATGCACGGTGCTCCCAGGCCATTTCCGACCAGCTTTGACGGGCAGCCAATGCGGCTTTGATGGCATCATTCACATGCTCGGCGCCACTCTCATAATAATGGCCAAGCAAATGCGCTGTTTCATGGGGAGGGCGTATCTCTTTCTTTTTATCACCGCGTACTTCTTTACCGTTGATGTACATCGGGATATCGCGCTGCGAGGATTTCATTTCGGCCAGTGTCTGCTGCAGGGCTTTTCGCTCTGCGCTGCCCGGTCCGTAATTCAGTACTGGTTCGTTCTTTGGCTCCGTATATTCAAAATAGGCGTTATGCATACAATTGATGAATTTTCAGGGTGCAAAGGTAAACCTTTCACGGGCATAGAAAAATCACAATGATCTATGATGGATTCAAAGGCAGAGGCCCCGCGTGATGCGGGGCCTCTGCTAAAGTTATTCAACAATTTTCTTAAAAGCGCTCCAGTCCATTGAAGAAGAAGTCACCTTCGATCTTAGCATTTTCATCACTGTCAGAACCGTGAACTGCATTCTCGCCTATTGATTTTGCGTAGCGCTTGCGGATCGTACCCTCGTCTGCCTGTGCCGGATTAGTAGCACCGATGAGTTTGCGAAAGTCGGCCACGGCATTCTCCTTTTCGAGAATGGCTGCCACGATAGGGCCACTGCTCATGAATTCAGTAAGCTCGCCATAGAAAGGACGCTCGCTGTGTACTTCATAGAACTTACCAGCCTGCTCCAGGCTGATGCGTGTATACTTCATTGCTACGATGCGGAAACCCGCTGCATTGATCATCTGCAGGATGTTACCGATATTGCCGGCGCTAACTGCATCCGGCTTGATCATTGTAAACGTACGATTCGACATAAACTGTATTCTTATAATTTGACGGCGCAAAGGTAGGGGATTATCGAGGATTTTCGACGCATGCCAACGTTATTAATTAATTACTGATACTTTTGCGGTTTACCAGAATTTGAAAATGCGACCGATACAGGATGCTTTCCCATTACTGCAGGCACCAAAGAAGATTTTTATAACCACCCACCACAAGCCCGACGGCGATGCCATCGGCAGTATGCTGGGGCTTTTACACTACCTGGTAAAACAGGGCCATGCCGTTACCGGGGTTTCCCCCAGCGAGCTGCCCGATTTTTTGATGTGGATGCCAGGCGTGGAATTGCTGCTGAATTTTGAAGCAGAACCAAAACTTGCTGAAAAAGCATTGAATGAATGCGATCTCATCTTCTGCGTAGACTTCAATGATTTCAGCAGGACGAAGCATATAACCGCTCAGCTGGGTGCTGCCACACAACCTAAAATATTGATTGACCACCATTTGCTTCCCAAACCGGTGTGGGATTATGGAATGAGCATACCTGAAAAAAGCAGTACCTGCGAGATGGTGTATGATTTCATCAATCTTAACAATGGCGCGGACTTGCTGGACAAGGAAATTGCTACCTGCCTGTATACCGGGGTAATGACCGACACAGGGTCATTCCGTTTCCCGGTAACCACTGCCAGCGTGCACGAGATGATCGCCAAACTGAAGCATCTTGGTTTGGATCATGCCCGCATCCACGAAGAAGTGAACGATTCCTGGACGGTAAAGCGCATGCAGTTCCTTGGTTATGTGCTGCTCGAGAAAATGGAGATATTTCCTAAATATAATGCCGGACTCATCGCCTTGTCGAAAAAAGACATGAGACTGTTTGACATAAGTACCGGAGACACCGAAGGCCTTGTAAACTATCCGCTGAGCATAGCCAATATCCGGTTTGCTACTTTGATCACCGAGCGCAATGATGAGGTAAAAATGTCTTTTCGCAGCAAGGGCGACTTCGATGTCAGCAGCTTTGCCAGGGAGCATTTCAGCGGTGGCGGACACTTCAACGCATCCGGGGGCCGCTCCTCGCTAAGTTTTATAGAGACAGTAACTCGTTTTAAAGAAATTTTGTCCGATATTCACCCCCGATAATATAAAAACATGATAAAAATTTTATTACCGTTAGCTGTATTAGGTACAGCGCTCTTTGGTTTTGCGTCTTGTAAAAACGATAGTTATAAGAAGACTAAAGATGGACTTGAGTACAGGATCATAAAGGACGCCAAAGGCGATAAAAAACCTGCCGTGGGCGACGTAGTGGCCATGCACGTAATGATCCGTTATAAGGATGATAAAACAGATACCACGCTGTTTGAATCGAGGAAGATGATGAATAACCAGCCCGTAGAACTGCAACTGACCCCTAGCCCCTTCAAAGGCGACTGGATGGACGGTATCATGATGATGACCGCAGGCGACAGCGCTTCATTTCGCGTAGCCATCGATTCTCTCAGGAAATCTGCGGGTGGAGAACTGCCGCCATTTATGAAGAATGGCCAGAAGTTGGAATACACTGTAGTGCTGGCATCTGTGAAAACACAGGCCCAGGTAACGCAGGAACAGCAAACTTCTGCCGGAAAGCAAAAAGAAGTTGACGATAAGTTACTACAAGACTATTTCGCCCAAAACAGTATTGTTGCTGAAAAAACGGCTTCAGGACTTTATTATGTGATCGAAAAAGAAGGTAGCGGGTCTACCCCAACACAAGGACAAAAAGTAAGTGTAAACTATACAGGTCGTACACTGGATGGCACACCTTTCGACTCCAACGTTGACCCTAAATTTCAGCACACAGAACCTTTTGAATTTGAGCTTGGTCGCGGCATGGTAATACCCGGATGGGATGAAGGCATAGCACTGCTGAAAAAAGGCAGTAAGGCAAAATTATTTGTACCTTCCCCTCTTGCCTATGGCCCGCAGGGCACTGGCCCCATACCACCGAATGCCGTATTGATGTTCGATGTAGAGCTTTTAGACATTAAATAAACAAACCAGATCAATAAATAACTCGACAACAGAAATGAAAAAGATCATTGTTATCTGCCTTATCGGAACTGCATGGACCAGCGCTCATGCGCAGAACAAAGCTGCAACTACTAATTTCAAAAAAACACCAAATAATCTCGAGTACAGTTTCCTCAGGGATAAAAAGGATGGCAAGACCGCTTCAGTTGGTGACTATATCGAGGTGCATATCAAAATGTCGGTAAACAACACAAGTGTTGGCGACAGTGTTCTTTTTGACAGTAAGAGCGCAAACAACGGACAACCTGTGCCTTACCAACTGCCTGCCCCTGCTTATAAGGGCGACCTTTCAGAAGGACTGATGCTGATGACAGCCGGCGACAGTGCGCTGTTCCGTATGCCCGTAGACAGCATTCCCAACCTTGCAAGCCAAAACCCTGCCTGGTATAAAGCAGGTTCAGGCCAAAAGATTGTTTATGATATCTCCCTGGTATCTGTAAAAACACAGGAGCAGATGAAAACCGAGGCCGAGGCGCATGCAGCCAAACAGAAGGCCATTGATGACAAACTCATCGCAGACTACCTGAAGAAAAACAACATTACCGCTACTAAAACGCCGTCAGGCCTTTACTATAAGATCACCCAGGAAGGCACAGGTGAAACAGCTAAGGCCGGCCAGATGGTGACTGTTAACTATACAGGCAAAACAATGGATGGCACTCCGTTCGACTCAAACGTTGATCCACAATTCCAGCACGTGCAGCCATTCTCTTTCGGCCTTGGCCAGGGACAGGTTATCAAAGGTTGGGACGAAGGTGTTGCCCTGCTGAAAAAAGGTAGCAAAGCTACTCTTTACATTCCTTCAACAATGGCTTACGGTGAGCGTGGAGCAGGAGATAAAATTCCCGCAAACGCTGTGCTGATCTTCGACGTAGAAGTAACTGATATTGCAGCAGCAGGTAAAAACTAAAGATGAACAGGAAATTCATCCTTTATATAACAATATGCATGTGGTATTTGCTTTTAGCAAATACCACTTTTGCTTATACGCGGCAAGACTCATTGCGAGGCGGGAATGGGAGTGGAAGGAGTTGGTGGGACGCGAGACTGTATCATCTGTCGGTGAGCATTGACACGTTGACCAGAACTGTTGCCGGTCAAAACTCGATCACTGCCAGGGTCACCAATGCTCCCGGAGACAGCATACAAATAGACCTGCAAGAGCCGATGATGGTTGACAGCGTGTTTTTTATCAGAAACAGACAAGAATCAGATACGATAGACCCTCCACCTTACATGATGCTCGACTTCAAGAGAGAGGGAAATGTCTGGTGGATAACCGGACCTTTCAAGAAGGAACTAGTTCCCGGAAACGAATTCACATTGACCGTGTGCTATCATGGAAAACCTCGTGAAGCAAAAATGCCCCCATGGGACGGCGGTTTTATATGGACTAAGGATAGCACTGGCAAGCCCTGGATATCCGTAGCCTGCCAGGGACTAGGCGCCAGCAGTTGGTGGCCGTGCAAAGATGCACAATGGGATGAACCGGAATACTTGCGCCTGACTTATAGAAGCAACTCAGGGCTTCCGATCATCGCTAACGGAAAGTCTCCTTACCACAGCAATATTTACCAGCCGAAATACGCAAAGCAATGGGCCGTTGATAACCCCATTAACACTTATAATGTAACCTTTTACCTTGGCGATTACGTGTATTGGAAAGATACATTGATGGGTGAAAATGGAAGACTTGAGATTAGTTTTTATGTTTTGAGACAAAATGAAGAAAAGGCAAAAAAACATTTTTCTGTAGTAAAACAAATGCTGCATTGTTTCGAACATTGGATGGGGCCCTACCCTTTTTATGAGGATGGCTATAAGCTGGTAGATGCGCCCCACCTGGGCATGGAGCACCAGAGCGCTATTGCTTACGGCAACCAGTATAAAATGGGCTATCTTGGTATGGATCGCAGCCAAACGGGAGTTGGCCTCCTGTTCGATTTTATCATCGTGCACGAAAGCGGACACGAATGGTTTGGGAATAATATCACCGCTAAAGACATTGCCGATAACTGGATACATGAGGGTTTTACCACGTATACTGAAGTACTCTTCGCCGAATGCGCTTTCGGAAAAGAAAATGCATTCAAATACAATATCGGCAAATATTCACATATACTGAACGACAAGCCTGTTATTGGCAACTACGGTGTTCATGATGATGGATCCTCAGATATTTACAACAAGGGAGCAGCGGTTGTACACATGATTCGTATGATGATAGGCAACGATGAAAAATTCAGGCTGATGCTTCGGGAGATGAATAAAAAATACTATCACCAGGCAGTTACCAGCCAAGAGATAGAAGAATTCATCATGAATTTTACCGGGCTTGAACTGAAACCATTCTTCGACCAATACCTGCGTACCGCAAAACTTCCCACGTTAGACTGGTACATTAAGAAAAAACGCCTGCATTATCGTTTTAAGAACGCAGTAGCCGGTTTTACCCTGCCTTTAGAGGTGACCGATGGAGAAAACAAAGCCGATATTCGCCCCACTAACGACTGGCAAAGCGTTCCGTGGAAAAAAGGTGGATATAATCTGGAGTTTTCGAAAGACTTCCTCGTACAGTCCTAGCAGCTATTTATTAGGTTTGTAGCAATAATGGCAGTTACCAAGAAAGCACCGGAGGAGACCCCGTTAATGAAGCAGCACCGGGATATCAAAGCAAGATATCCTGATGCCGTTCTTCTGTTCAGGGTAGGAGATTTTTACGAGACGTTTGGAGAAGATGCTCATATTGCGTCGAGGGTGTTGGGTATTACACTCACCAAACGGTCGAATGGTGCGGCGGCTTCGGTTGATCTTGCAGGATTTCCGCATCATGCACTTGACACCTATCTGCATAAGCTGGTAAAAGCCGGCTATCGTGTCGCCATCTGCGATCAGCTCGAAGATCCCAAAACTGCCAAAGGCGTTGTGAAACGCGGTGTGACTGAACTGGTGACACCGGGCGTTGCCACCAGCGATAAACTGCTGGAGAATAAAACCAACAATTTCCTTGCAGCGCTCTACCTCGGTGAACCACTATGCGGAGTTGCCTTCATCGATATCAGCACCGGGGAGTTTTATGCTGCCGAAGGGAACGTGGAATACATGGATAAACTGATCCAGAGCTTCCAGCCCTCCGAGGTGATCCTGTCCAAGTCTCAACAAAAACGTTTTCGCGAACAGTTCGATACTAAGGTGTACACTTTTCAACTGGATGAATGGATATTCCAGGAACAGTATACCTACGACCTACTGTTGCAGCATTTCCAGACGCAGTCGCTGAAGGGTTTTGGCGTGGCTGATATGAAAGCGGCCCTGTTGGCAGCAGGCGCTGCGCTTCATTACCTGAAAGACACGGAACATCCAAACCTGCAGCACATCAACTCGGTACAGCGCATTGTAGCGAGCGATTTTTTATGGATGGACCGTTTTACCATCCGTAACCTGGAACTGGTACACAGCAGCGATGACAAAGGCAGCGGCCTGCTGGATGCGCTGGATAATACATACACACCCATGGGTGCGCGCATGCTGAAGCGCTGGCTCATCTTCCCATTGTTTGATATCAATCGCATCAACCAGCGGCTGGAGCTTGTCGAACATTTCATCAAAGACCAGGAGCTGAACCACAACCTCACCAATCTCATCAAACAAATAGGTGATGTGGAGCGACTGGTAGGAAAGATACCATTAAAGAAGGCGAACCCACGCGAAGTAATGCAGCTGGCAAAAAGCATGCAGTTCATGGAGCAGATGCGGGATAAATGCCTGGAATCTTTGCACGACCCTTTATGCAGGCTGGTGCAATCGCTGCTGCCGTTGACCGACCTGCAAAAACGCATCAGGCAGATGCTGGTGGACGACGCACCAGCGCAGGCCAATAAAGGCGGCATGATAGCAGAAGGTATATCGGCAGAGCTGGATGACCTGAGAACTATTTCGCGAAGCGGTAAGTCTTACCTGCTGCAGATACAACAGAGCGAAGCGCAAAAAACAGGTATCAGCTCTCTGAAGATCGCCTATAACAATGTCTTCGGTTATTATCTCGAGGTTACACATACCCATAAAGACAAAGTACCAACAGATTGGATCAGGAAGCAGACACTGACGAACGCGGAACGTTACGTAACACCTGAACTAAAAGAATACGAAGAGAAAATACTGGGTGCTGAGGAAAAGATACTGGCGATAGAGATGCAGTTGTACCAGCAACTGCTTGCCGAGATCGAACCCTACATCGCTTCGATACAGGCAAACGCAAATATCATTGCACAACTTGATTGCCTCCTATGCTTTGCACACAACGCAAAACAGTATAGCTATCGCAAGCCCAACCTGCTCGACGAAGCAACACTTGAGATCAAACAAGGACGGCACCCTGTTATTGAGCAGCGCCTGCCACCCGGAGAATCTTATGTGGCCAACGATATTTTGCTGGATAAAGACGAGCAACAGGTCATTATCCTGACCGGTCCCAACATGAGTGGTAAGTCGGCGCTGCTGCGCCAAACTGCTATTATCACCCTGATGGCACATATGGGTAGCTTCGTGCCGGCAGAATCTGCTGATATCGGGCTCACTGATAAAATATTCACGCGGGTAGGCGCGTCTGATAACCTCAGCGGCGGCGAGAGTACGTTCATGGTGGAAATGAATGAGACCGCCAGCATCATCAACAATCTCAGCGACCGCAGCCTCGTACTGCTCGATGAAATTGGCCGTGGTACCAGTACATACGATGGGATATCGTTGGCATGGTCGATAGTTGAGTTTTTACACAACAGCGCGGCAAAACCTAAAACATTGTTTGCCACCCACTACCACGAGCTGAATGAACTGGAACCGCAATTATCGCGTGTACGCAATTATCACATAACACATAAGGAAACCGGCAACAAGGTCATCTTCCTGCGCAAACTGGCACCCGGCGGCAGCAGGCACAGCTTCGGTATACAGGTGGCGCGGATGGCCGGTATGCCCCCTGCATTACTCAACCGGGCTGAGGCGATCCTTGCTTTGCTCGAAGAAAAACATGGCAGCAGTGAAGCAACCACCGAGAAAGTAAAACACATTCAACCTGCGTCCACACTTCAGCTTAATATTTTTGACGGGTTGACCGAAGACATGAAACGCATCAAACAATTGCTGACGGACACGGATATCAACAGGTTGACGCCGGTTGAAGCTCTGCTGAAGCTTAACGAGTTGAAAAACATAGTGGAGCAGTATAATTAATTTTACTGTTTGGCATGATTTTGCGAGATTGTTCTATAAACACCCAGCTTGAATTCGATATCGAAGACACTAACTCTATTGCTGCTCACCACAATATTTATCGGATGTTCATCCAATAAGAAGCAAGGCATTAGACGGTATCATGCGAACAAGATCCAACCATTCGACGTGGTCATCGTTCCCGGAATACCGTTCAAGAATGGCGGATGGGATTCCGTGATGAAGGCAAGGGTTATCTGGTCGTGGGTGTTGTACAAGAATGGCATTGTTAAAAATGTCATTTACTCGGGCGGCGCCGTATATTCTCCCTACTACGAATCAAAGATCATGGGTTTATATGGCCGTAAGCTGGGCATTCCCAGGGAGCATATATTCTTTGACACCCTTGCGAGGCATAGCACCGAAAATGTTTACTATTCGTATTTGCTTGCAAAACAATTAGGTTTTAAATCCATCGCGCTTGCAACCGACCCTTTTCAATCCTTTACGTTGCGCGGGTACACACGCCGCAGATTTGAAACGGCGATTTATCACATACCATTTGTCACCGACTCGATAGCCGCATATAACTACGTAAAACCGCGCATCAATCCCATATCGGCAAAAGTCGACAGCTTCGCATCCATTAAAAGTCAGCAATCATTTTTCCGGCGGCTGAAAGGCACCTTCGGTAAGGATATAAACTGGGCACAATACGAAGATGGGAAAGTACCTGCATTATAATTGTCACGGCACAGCTTTTTTAGTATTAAGATAAACTTCTTAGCATGAGAAGCCAACCAAAGAAAGAGAAGCAGGAAGACAAAGATTTGCCGGGGTATCCGCACTATCCGTCGAGAGAGGACATTACCCAGCCTGACAATAACACCGGCAAAGCGAATTTCACTGAGGAAAATATTACCCTACCCGACGTGCGCGACATTCCGGGGCAGGAGTATATTTCTCCGGCGCCTGGTGGCATCATGCGCGATACTACTCCGTCGTCAGCGGATGAAGAAGATATTGTAAACGGTGATTCACTCGACAACAATGAGGACGAAGAAGTTAAAATAGTAATGGGCACGGAAGCTGATGTTACCGCAGAGGACCTGGCACTACTTTCTCATGAAGATACTAATGTGAGCGGCGCAGCGTTGGATAATATGGATGAAGACGGGGAACCGCTCAACGAGATCACAGGTGCTACCGATATGGGCAATGATCTCGATGTGCCGGGCAGCGATAACGACGACAGCAATGAGAACATAGGCGAAGAAGACGAAGAAAACAACTACTACAGCCTGGGTAGTGATGACAACGACAATACTACCGAAGGCACACCTTAGTCAAAACATTTAAATCAAACACCATAAAAATTCCGTTATGCTGACGAAAACTATTCCTGCATATGCAGAAACTGAACTGAAAACTGCCGTGGAGTGCATTTACCAAAGCAAGATCTTAATGATGGCTGATGACCTGGAAGATGAAGACGAAGATGAGGACGATGATTTGGATGAATTCGATGACCTGGATGATGATGACCTGGAAGATGACGAGGATTTTGATGATGAGGACATCGATGATGATGATGAGTTAGACATTGTTGATGGCGACGAGGACGATGATGATGATGATATCTAGTGCAACGCACGATAAAAAAAGCGGCATAACTACTATGCCGCTTTTTTTTATTGATTGAGCTTGCTCCTTCGCTTTCCGTATAAAAAGTAAATGACCAAACCGATCGCCAGCCAGATCAAAAAGCGCTCCCAGTTAGACGTTCCAGATTCGCAAAGCAGGTAGAAGCAACAAAGGAATCCCAGCACCGGTATCAGCGAATAATTATGTACGAAAGACAAGATCGCCATAACCAGGAAAGCGATAGCAAAAAATACATAAGGCACTTTTTCACGGATCGCATCCCACCCTTCTTTGCCTTCAGCGTTGAAGAATCCGGATAGACCACCCGGGTAGAACATAAAGAACGACACAGCCGTAATGACGAAAAGCAAAGGCACGATCCATTTGCCGCTGATGAATGGGGTTTGAAATTTGCTTACGGGCACAGCCTGTGGCTCTCCCTGTTCGCTAACCACGTCTTTTCCTTTTAAATGCAGCGCTTTCTTACGCTGTTGTTGCAACCTCAGAATGCCACCGCATACCAAAACAAACGCAAACAGCGTACCCACGCTGGTAAGATCCACTACCACGTCAAGGTTCAGAAATAAGGCAGGAATACCCACCACGAGGCCAGTCAGTATTGTAGAAAAAGAGGGTGTCTTGAATTTTGGGTGTATCCTCGAGAAAACCGGCGGCAATAGCCCATCGCGGCTCATGCTCATCCATATGCGCGGCTGGCCTAATTGAAATACCAGTAAGACGCTGGCTGTGGCTATCACCGCGCTCACAGCTATAACACCTGCCAGCCAGTCTAAGCCATTGAGCGCAAACACATGCGCCAGCGGATCGCCCACGTTCAATTCGGTATAGCTTACCATACCGGTAAGTACGAAAGCTATCAACACATATACTATCGTACAAATGATCAATGAATTGAACATAGCTTTAGGCAGATCGCGCTGCGGGTTACGGCATTCTTCTGCAGTGGTAGAGATCGCGTCGAAGCCGATGTAGGAAAAGAATACCGCCGCTGTTCCGCTCAAGATACCCGGCACACCATTAGGCATAAAAGGTGACCAGTTTTCCGGCTTTACATAAAATGCGCCTGCTACAATCACCAATAACACAACAGCCATTTTCAATACCACCATTGCGTTTGTCGTGCGCTTCGATTCTTTAATGCCCACGTAGATGATCCACGTGATGATAAAGGTGATAAAGAAAGCAGGAATATCGCAAATGAACCTGGTGCTACCGAAAGTTGGCGCGGTGGACCATGCTGCCTTAGCTGCGTCTGTTTCCTGTCCCTGCGCGGTCCAGTAATCCATGGTGAGATAGTCAGGTATATGCATCCCTACCCCATCCAGCAGGCTGGTCAGGTAGTCGCTCCAGGAAATGGCTACGGCTATATTACCGATGGCATACTCCATCAGCAGGTCCCACCCGATGATCCAGGCAAATATCTCACCAAATGCTACATAGGAATAAGTGTAGGCGCTTCCCGAAACCGGCACCATACTGGCAAACTCTGCATAGCACACCGCGGCAAAACCACAGGCGACAGAAACAAACAGGAAAAGAAAGACTATCCCCGGCCCGCCATCAAAACTTGCCTTACCTATGGTAGAAAAAATACCGGCCCCAACGATAGCTGCGATACCCATGAAAGTCAGGTCGCGGACGGTGAGCACTTTGTGAAGGCCCGAGCCACCATGGCCGTCACTAATGCCTGTGGCGCAATCTTTTTCTATCTGTTCAAGCGATTTGCGGCGGAAGATGGTTTGTGCCATGACTATATATAAAGCAGAAAAATAGTGCAAAAATTCAATTAGTCTCCACATATATCTACACAATAGAGCAATGAAGCGATTGATATTCAGGCTGATCTTACCTCTCTCATTCATTTTCTTCCTGCTGTTCACCAAATGGTGGCTGGCGGAAACAGACTTTGGCGAACGATATCTCTATGGTTTTCCATTGCCCTATACTTCTGTCTGCGTCGGCGACGTCGAATGTTCCCAATACTTCCTGGTACCCCTTGTACTCGACTGGTGTTGCTATTTTTTGCCGCTCCTTGTGGTGGCGTGGCTGGTACGCCATTACCGGCCCTCTCGCGTTCACGGATCAGTTGGGGTGATCCTGTGGCTGATCGTTGTGGTATTTTATGTCCCGGTAATTGCTGACAAAAACATCAATGGCAATACCGAGTATTATACACAGCGCGAGTTTAAAATATTCAGGGTCACCAAAAGCGGTTATCTTTTCATCTGGGAACACGACCCGGTAATCGACTACAACAAATTGCAACCCAGCAAAGCCGTAGAAAAGGTCAATTTGCGAGAGTAGCTCTTAGACCGAGTAGCCAGTTGAAACCCGGCATTGGACGGGCATTGACAACTTCATAGTCGCTATCCCAGATATTGTTGAGCTGCAAGGTCAACTGTAAGGGCATTGAACGGACATAGGCAGTATAGAATGCCTGGATGTTGCCGGTGTGATATGGTAAGAGGTACTGGCTTTCATCTGTGGTAACAAACCTGTAACCTGTGTAGCCGTGATTGTAATTAAAATACAGGTCACCATAGGTGAAACCGATATTCACCTGGCCATTATATCGCGGTGTATACGGTATCTGCTTGCCAATACTGCCGTCTCCGGGTTGATAGCTATCGAGGGTAGTGGCCAACACATAACCGGTGTTTATGCCAATATGCGGCCTCCACCTGCCGAATTGTAACTGCAGCCGGTTCTCGGTTTCTATACCACGACTGTGGACCTTCGCTATGTTGTGAGGCGTCCAGATAGCACCGCCAAACCAAATGATCCAGTCTTCAATAACGCGACTGAATACTGAAAGGTCATGCGTAAGCACGACATTATCCCCCAGCCTGATCCTGGCATTATAGCCTGCATCCATGCTCCAACCATGTTCAGGTTTTAGCTGTGCATTACCGCCGGGAAAGAAATATAGTTCATTGAGCGAGGGAGCGCGATAAGTCCGCTGCAAATTTGCTCTTACTGTCAATCCATCGATCAACTCATACGATGCGTTTACCCCCGGCAGAAAGATCGTCTTATCATCTATCACCTCCCCACGCGCGCTGACAGATGTTTTCAACCTGTCATCAAGAAATGCACCTGCATATGCTGCTACAAGGGCAGTCCGCCGCTGATATTTTACATCTCTCATCACCTGGCGGTACAGCCAGGATACCTGCACAGGTGCGAATACCGTGATGTGATGACGGGGACTGAGCGAATAACGATACCCTGCCTCCACATAAGTCTGTGTACTGATACTGTCAGACGGGAACGATATCGTATCGCGGTATTGCATATAGTCGCGGATGTAAGCCGCCTTTACATAAACCGTGGACTTCAATACGACCCTTTCCCAATCCAACAGGATGCGTAATGACTCATCACGGCGGTTCTTTACAGAATAAGCCTCAAAAAGAGCAGGCGGTATCTCCCTGTAGTACTGCTGGTACCATGCATATAGCCCGACCGTATTTTTATCATCTATCCTGTAAGCGCCACTGATCATGGCGGTGCCGCTGTATAATTTCGAATTCGTTTGTTGTTTTACGATACTGTCATCAAAGCGATCCCGATAGCAGAAATCATTCTGTGCTGTTTGTCCAAACAGGTTAGCGGACAAATACCATTTACGCAAACTCACCGACGAACGCAAACCGAGCTGGTATTGTCCGAAGCTTCCGGCAACCGCGGATAAGCTGTGCGCTGCCTTACCGTTCGAGTCAAAAACAGCTTCATTGTTCTCAAGCAGCAACGCGCCACCAACATTACCGCTTCCCCAGAGAGAGGCCGAACCACCGTAAACAATATTTACCTTGTTAATGAGCGCAACAGGCAACAAAGAAACATCTGCTGCTCCTGAAGCAGCATTCTGGATAGGTACCCCATTCCAATATACCTGCGACTGTGCAGATGATGCGCCGCGAAAGTTGAGTGTAGCTAATCCGTTGAATCCATAAGAGCGGATAAATACCGGTGTCTGTTGTGTGAGCAGGTTAGCAATATTCTGAAACTGGTATTGCTGTAGTGTAAAGCTGTCTACGGTATTTACTTTTTGTCCCGGCGAGAAAACATTCACACGTGCATCGTTAGATACGGGAGCCTGTTTTCTTTTGGTTTTGATACGTACCTCTTTCAGCGTATCCGATTGCTGACCCTGCGCCATAAAACAGGAGCACAGCGCTGCAATGAGCAGCGCTATGCCTGTAGCTTTTATAGTGGCAGGTTGATTCATCAGTTATCGAAATAGAAATGGCCGGGGCCTATGCCGGTAGTGAATGTTGTTTCCCGCTTTCCCTGCGCATTATAAATGCTCACGGATCCTTTTTGAATAAACCCTTTCGGGTCACCTACGAATATCCTGTCTGTAACCGGTTCTATGCCAAGCGCCCAGAAATACTGGAATTTTTCAGCCGGTATGAACGGCTGTTGTGGCAATACGGCATCCCGTACACTCATCTTATAGATACCGTTGTTGTCCGTACCGCCATTGTAATTCACTTCAATGAAATACAACACGTCCTTCACATTGTTGAAAACAGGACGTATGGGATCCGCTTTTTCAGGGAATTTATAAGAAGCTATCACCTGTCCGCTCGCAGGATCAATACGTGTTAGTGCAGCAGGACGCCCTTTGGATACGTTACCCGACAACACCCAAAGCATATCGAACCTGTCAACCAGAACTTCCTGTGCAGCATAGCCGGCAACAGTGATTTCCTGTTCTATCACATCGGTCACGGGATCGATCTCGTATATCTTATTGCAGGCGGTATCCCAGGTACAGAAATAAGCACTGCCGCTATGCAACAACATCCCTTCTGTATTTTGGTAAGGCATCGTGATACTGCCTGTTACCTGGAGAGAACGTGGATCTATTATGTACACCTTATTGCTGAATAAAGCAGATACATAAGCCTTAGACTCTGATACAGGCAGTATATAACGTGGTTTGGGAATGTCGATAGTTCCTACCAGCGTCCTGTCGCTTCGGTTAATAACCACTACCTTGTCGGAATTATTCACGCACAAAAACAGCCGGTCACCAATGCGCTGCATGCTCTGGAACACATCACCCAGCTCGCGGTTGTTCGCAGACAGGAAAACATCGTCATAATGTATGCCGTTATTTGTATTGTACAGTGCAAGCGAAGCATTGCCATTGCCAAGGCTACCCTCACAAATAACGTAAACACTTGCGCTGGTATCAGCTACTGGCGCAATTGTATTAGCTGGCTTGTCCTTGACGCAAGCGGCAAGAAACAGCAGGAATACTGAGAGCAGCCTTACAGCTTTGTAAGTTTCTCTACCCATTTATTGCCTTTAGGATCGCTGAGTATAAGGTAGTAAACACCGGGGCTATAGTTTGAAACGGAGATGTGTACAGAGTTATCCACTGTGAATTGCTGCAATTGCCTGCCTGTCACATCGGTCAGCATTCCCTGAAATGAGCCGGGCATTTTTGTAGTCACAATAATGTTATCAGCTGCAGGGTTCGGATAAACAGATACAACATCATGCTTCACATCGTCTATGCCAACCGGAAACAATCCTTCCTGGTGCAAGGCGCCTACGGCATCAAGATCAAAACCGCCGGTCGGTATCGCTGTGGGATATGGTTCGTTGATGATGTTACCATCAATGTCTTTCGACGCACCGGTACCGATAGAACCAACTACATCGACAATGCGTACATGCATTACCTTATTTATGTCAAGTCCTGGTTTACCTACAAGTTCATTCAGGTCGAACGGTGTTCCATACCCTCCGATATACTTACCTGCGAGGTTATTGATACGCCTGGCGTCCACATAAACTCCGGCCATTGGTATTTGCGGCGAAGTCGGTGTATTGCAGATGGGAGGAAAACGGAAGTAGTTCACCCCATCAGAACTAACTTCAACGAAGGCCAATTCGAGAAAAGCCATTTCCGGATTCGAGGGATCCGCAAAGCCATTTTCAAACACGGCGAAGTCTGGCCCCGGGCCATCGTAGATCGGGTGAGAGAACGTGAGCACAGCAATGCCGCTATCGCCCAGGCTTACCAGTGTATTGTTGGCCTCGCCTGCACCCATGGCATCCGTTCCGGAGGTAACAAGGCCTTGTTGTTTGTCATTGATGTCCAGATAACCACGCGTTACCATACATCCGGTTGCCCAACCAGTGAACGAGCCACTGCTTTTATGTATGGCGGTGCTGCCTGCAACGCCGGCCTGCGGTGCAAACTGCGCCATCGCAGTTTGCACCAGTCCAGCCAATATGATTATGCTACAGAGCCTTTTCATTATTAATGTTTTTCGAAACGTGCGCTTGCCGTTCCACCATCCCCTGCAAGTTTTAATATATAGGTACCGGGAGCAAGGCTGGACACGGGGATCAAAGTTAGTTCATCTTTCACGGCGTGTTGCGATACTACCTTGCCTGTCATATCTATTACGTAAGCCGCATTTATCTCTCCTCTTTTTGTTTCAACAAACAGTTCGTTAACCGCAGGATTTGGATACAGTTTTGCGGCAAGCTGCGCTGGCGCTTCACCTACCGATGCGGTCTCAAACGTGTGGAAATTGTCCATTGCAAAATACGCGGGTGTGTTCATTCCAAACATTCCCGTATCCGACGAATTCAGTGTAAACAGCAGACTATCAACATCACCGAGTGGAAGCAGGTTCACCCAGTTCCATCCGCGCATGATCGTGTCGTTTGCATTAACAGGCGAGCGGAAATCAGCCAGGAAATACTCTACGCTGTCATTCTTTAAACTGCCCCCTGAATAGCCCCTGATGGTTACTTTAAACCAGTCAGAATCGCTGCCCGTAGGCCCTCCGAATTTCTTCGCGAACATATCGCCGTTGGCCATACTGTGCCAGGCATAGGCTGTGTTCGCTATGTAAAATCCGTTCACAGGTTGGTTAATAGCTTTGCCTTTGAGAAATACTTTATTGCTGGCGCCATAAGCCACTAGGTATTGGGCTGAGTTATTGTATCCTTTGCCTGTAATAGCGGAATACTGATTACCGAAACCCTGGGTGATGCTGTCGGTCATATTGGAATAAGCAAAGCCATAGTTCCAGTATTGAAATCCACCGGGAAATGTGTCGTAGACACAGGGAAAATGGGCCAGCCCATCGTCAAAGCCAACATCAGTACCATAGGCGCTGTAGTTGACATAAAACGTGTCCGGCTTGGGCAACGAGAGCGTGTCGAAGGTTGCGATTGTTTGGGCTTTTGAAGCCGTGCCCAGCAACAGGGCAAAAAGAACGAGTGTAAAACTGCGCATATCGAAATTGGTTTTTAAAAACAATTTTCAAATAGCAGCTACGGAAAATACTAGGTTGAAGAAAAAAGCCTGAATGGCAAGCCTTTGTCTTACCTGTGCTTTTTTTCCCGAAAGCAGCGATAAGTACTATTTCAAAGGCAGGTCTTCTGACTTACTTCACCTTTTGCGGCCTTCCCGTTGCACAGGGCAACAGTGGCATGAATTGCAGGTAGCAAAAGGCTGTTATTGAAGCTTACAGCATCGGGTAATGTCCGGGATTTTCACCGCGGTTCCCTTTTCATCCCGCCTATCGGCAGGAAACCTTCATGACTGCAAATGTAGAATCAAAAATGAAAAATGCAAAAATATTTTATGGACGGGATGTTAACATCTCTAATTTACAAGGCGTTGCCTGAGCGCTTCGTATAGTATCATGCCTGTGGCCACTGACACATTAAGCGAATCAAAAATCTCCGTCATAGGAATGCGAATCAGCGCATCTGCACGACGAATAACATCTTTGCTGATGCCGGTATCTTCTGCACCCATTACTATGCAGGATGGTATTTTCAGATCGGCTTCAAACACCGGGATACTACCCTGCATTTGTGTACCCAATACCTGTATCCCATTTAACCTCAGCACATCTATCGCCTGTTGTACAGAGGGAATACGGCATAATAATATTTTGCGCAAGGCTCCTGCAGATGTCTTTATTGCTTCTTCAGTAAGAGAGGCCGACGATGAAGTAGGAAGTATCAAACCCTGCGCCCCGCAACACAAGGCACTGCGGGCGATAGCGCCCACGTTGCGCACATCAGTCACACCATCAAGCAATACAAATAGCGGCGTCTGGCCATCTTCCACTACATGGGAAATGGCTTCCTGTAACTCCACGTACTGAAGCAGGCTGGTCCATGCTACAACACCCTGGTGCTGAGCCCTCGTAAGATTATTCAGTTTTTCAACTGGCACCTGGCTGATGGGAATATTGCGTTCACGTGCAAGACGCTTAATAGCATTTATCTCCTCGCCCGAAGCTGAACGCAGCATAAATATCTTCTCGATCGCCGTACCTTGTTCCAAGGCTTCCAGCAAAGGTTTACGTCCGATCAATAAGGGCAGCGAGCGTGCAGGCTTCATGTGCGCAAACGTACGCAAAATTGTTATCTTGAGAATGATTAATACATCGATATGACAGCGGGATATTCCGGCACTCCATTATTCAAAAAGCTGGGGCTAAAAGCGCGACAAACCGTCAAACTGGTCAATGCACCGGCGCATTATGAAGAACTGGTGGGTGATGCCTATAAAGACCTGTCCGTAAAAAATAAAGCAACGAGCAACATCGACGTTATTCATTTCTTCACGAACTCTGAAAAAGAGTTTAAAGACAAACTCGATATTTTGAGGCAACAGATAAAAAAGGACGGGGCCATCTGGATATCCTGGTATAAGAAGGCGGCTAAAAAACCAACAGAGCTAACAGAAGACCTTATCCGGAACCACGTGCTTGAGATCGGCCTGGTGGATGTAAAAGTTTGCGCCGTTGACGACGAATGGTCAGGATTAAAGCTTGTTTACCGGCTTAAAGACAGATAACTATTGTTCCTTGTACTCTGTAGCGTATTCACACAGGCAATCCGGGCAAAGGCAATCTTTAAAATCTTTCTTCATTTCCTCTAACTCCATTTCAGGTACAACGTAATTCATACACCAGCAGTTGCCGGTGCTTACGCCACATTCAAATTCTGCCCCGCATTTTGAACACAATTTTGACATCCTACTATTTTATATAGTATTGTAAAGGAAAATCAAACCGTGTCGATTCTCCTTTATATATTAATTCAACAGCGCGGGGTTGCGAATACCATAAATAATACGACGGAAGTATACCTATTTGACCACCGATGCCATATCCTTTTAAAAAGAATTTATCCATCTTATCATGACGAAATACTCCTTCCCACATCTTCGACTTCTGACCATTGATAATTGCATTGTTAAAACCTGCAACCTCACTCGCCGGCCAGTACTCTGAAATAATAGCCCTGTCTCCTGGTTGGTCCTTAGAAAAATCAGCAACTGTATCTTCAAAAACTGCCGTATCATTCCCACCTAACCAGGCAATGATTCTCTTACCTATTGTATCTTCCCGCAAAAAAATAGAACCGCGTACTTTACTCTTTTCATATGACTTGCAATTTACCCTGGTGTATTCATGATCGGTCCAGATGTGATAACGATAGTATTTGCGGCCTCTGATAAAAGTATCAGAACCAGTGGACCTAATTGTGGTGTACTGGTGCCATGCTGTATCAAAATTGTTTTCCGCCTCTTCCTGGCAGGGGTTTCCCAGATCCGTAATTTCATATCCCTGCATATGAACTCTCCATTCAGCATCCCTCACAGGCAGATACAGAAAATCAGTCAGCTCCTTATAATCCGGAACCGGGTTTGACTCCTCCTTCTTCTTACAACCTGCGGTCAGAAGCACAGCAAGCAGCAAAATGGGTAGTTTCTTCATAATGATAAATTGTATCCTAAAGTTAATACCGCAAATGAAAAAGCGGTAGCACCGCCACCGCTTTCTACTATAGCGTGACAAATGCTTTAGGCCATATTGTGGAACACACGCTGCACATCATCGTCCTGCTCCAGGCGCTCTATCAGCTTAAATACTTCATCCGATTGCTCTTCCGAAATCTCTACGGTGTTCAGCGGTATCCATTCCAGTTCAGATGAAATGGGTGTGATCCCTCTTTCTTCCAATGCTTTTTGCATGCTGCCGAACGAGTTAAACTCGCAACGTAGGATCAGGTTACCCTCGCTGTCCTCGCCAAGCTCTTCCAATCCTGCATCTATCAATTCCAGTTCCAGGTCTTCAGCATTCAATCCTTCAGCGTTCAGCTTGAACACACCAAGATGTTTGAACATGAACGCAACCGATCCGCTGTTGCCCAGGGTGCCACCTCCTTTGTTGAAATGAGAGCGGACGTTGGCAACCGTACGTGTGTTATTGTCGGTAGCTGTTTCTACCAGTATAGCTATCCCATGGGGTGCATAACCTTCATAAAGCAATTCATCATAATTGCTGGTATCTTTACCCAGGGCATTTTTAATAGCGCCTTCGATGCGGTCCTTGGGCATGTTGAACGACTTCGCATTCTGCATAATGCGGCGCAGCATCGGGTTGGTGTCAGGTTCAGGGCCGCCTTTCTTCACCGCAATAGCTATCTCCTTACCAATACGCGTGAACTGTTTTGCCATCCGGTCGTACCGGGCAAACATTTTAGATTTACGTACTTCAAATATCCGGCCCATATAATATGTATAGCTTTTTTACAATTAGTGCGCGCAAAAATAAGAAAGTTTCGATAGGTATTACAACCGGAATCGGCTGTTTAAACCCGTTTGTAGCGGTCGACTGGCTTTCAACCCCTAAATTTGCAGCTATGCAAAAGTCGAAGCTTGGACATTTCCGTACAGTGGCCATCATTGAAGGTATATCCTACCTGTTTTTATTGTTCATAGCCATGCCTTTAAAATATATGGCCGATATGCCCGAGGCAGTGAGATACACCGGCTGGGTGCATGGTCTGCTCTTCGTTGCTTATTGTTTCCTGCTCCTCCAGGTTTGGATCGCCTACAAATGGAGCTTCAAAAAAACGACCCTGGTATTTATATCTTCCCTCATACCCTTTGCGCCATTTTTTGTCGACAAAACGCTGAAGGCTGAAGACCGGTAAGTCGCTAGAAGCTCACGATCAGGTACAATGCTACCGGGAGGTTCATGACCACGTCGGATAATTTATCATCTGAGTGTGAGATGGTCGTATTGAACTGTGGCCTGGGGCTGGGACCCGGCGTAAATCCCTTCTTCGTTATTTCAACCGTCTTTTTGTCAAAACCGGAAGTATAATAGGTGCTCATTTCCGTTCCTATCAGCACACGCGGAGTGATGTGGTATCTTAACCAGACCATGGGACCACCGCCATAATTTGAAACAAGCGTTTTAGTAACTGTCGTGGTAGAATCAAAACTATTGAGCACGTTCTTTGTGCGATTGTTTGCATTGCTGTATACAAAATCAAGTCCCGCACCCGCACTCCATCGTTCTGATAATTTGAATGCCTTCTCAAATCCTAAACGGGCCTTCACATCATTGATATGGGTCTCCGACTTATTAATACCATTGTCATCGTTGATATTTCGCAGGGTGTAACCTACACCGGCCCTTATGCCGAGGCCTGTCCGGGTGTGATTTACCGAGTATATCAACAGGTAAGGGTTATGAACGGTAGAGGCGGTATTGCTGAAGTTGAACACCTGCCGGATCAGCTCGTTGACCTGCACGCCAACCTTGTGATCGAATTTCTTTGTTTTAGGTAAAGGTAATATGTCTGTTTGTTCCTGGGCAATCAATGGGTTAGCGCATGCACCGCCAAGTGCAAGCAACAGCATCAGTTTTTTCATTTTTCAAGATTTGTGTTGTGATATATTGTTTTTATTTCAGGCGGAAAGGGTCGGAATATTTTGGATCCGTGATCATTGTATAGTCCGTAAGTGTATTCAGGAAGGCAACGAGCGCGTCTTTTTCCGTTGCTGAAATGTTCATGCGCATCGGCTTACCGTCCATGTCCCTCAGCTGGAAGTTGAGATTAGGAGTATTTTCTATCCCGGAGCTGTAATGATCGAGCACTTCGTGCAGCGTTTTAAAGCGCCCATCGTGCATATATGGCGCGGTGATGCCAACATTGCGAAGATTGGGTATCCTGAAAACATTCATATCCTGCGGCCGGCCCGTAACATCACCTACTCCACCATCACTATTTTTGCTGGCAAGGCCAATATCCATAGAGGCCGAGCTAATGTAGCCCATGGTATCTATCCTGTGACAGTTACCGCAGTTGTACTTAACATTAAACAGCTGCAATCCGTGCAATTCCTCCGCCGTCAGTGACGCGCGACGTGTTATATATTGATCGTAGCGGGTGTCTGCAGCCTTAACAGAAGTGATAAAAAAAGCTACTGCTTCAGATATCCTGTCGAAACTGATCTGCTCGGTACCATAAGCGTCTTTAAACAGTTTTTTATAATAGGGCAGCTCAGCAAGCTTGGCGGGCAAGCTATTCACATCGTCAATACCCATTTCGATGTGATTGGTAAGAGGCCGCCCTACCAGATTCTTAAGGCTATTCTCCCTGCCATCCCAAAACAGGCCTGTCCCTCCAAAAGATTGGTCTCCCAACATGTTGAGGGA